>JANMKO010000258.1:0-6432 GCA_031372085.1 Betaproteobacteria bacterium | reverse complement strand
AGGAGCGGGCACAGGAGAAGGCGCGATGAGCACCCCGCAAGAGACAAGCACCCTGTTCAAGTGGCGCGCCAGGCTGGCCGCCGTGGCGCTGGCCTGGGCCATGCCGATGCTGGTGACGGGCCAAAGCCCAGCCCAGACCCCGGCACCGCCGCCCGCCCCACTCACCACCCAGGCCGCTGCCGCAGTGTCGATCTTGAGCATCACCAGCACCCAGCAAGCCGGTGCCGACGTGGTGCGCATCGAGCTGTCGGCGCCGCTGGCGGCGTTGCCCAATGGCTTTGCCGTGCAGACGCCACCGCGCGTGGCGCTTGATCTGCCCGGCGTGGCCAACGGCGTGGGCCGGTCGGTGGTCGATATCAACCAGGGCAATCTGCGCACGGTGGCCATTGCCCAGGCCGGTGAGCGCACCCGGCTGGTGCTCAACCTGCGCCAGCCCGCCAACTACCGCACCGAGCTGCAGGGCAAGGTGCTGGTGGTGGTACTCGACAACGCCAGCGCGCCGGCCGTGGCCGCCAGCACCGGTGAGGCGGTGCACTTTGCCGCGCCGCAAAATGCCGACCGGCTGCCGCTGCGCGACATCGACTTCCGCCGCGGGCCGGACGGCGCCGGCCGCATCATCGTGTCACTGGCCAGTACCCAGGTGGGCGTGGACATCCGCCAGCAGGGCCAGAGCCTGGTGGTCGAGTTTTTGCGCTCCAGCCTGCCCGACACCCTGCGCCGCCGGCTGGACGTGGCCGATTTTGGTACCCCGGTGCAAAGCCTGGCCACCTTCCAGGCGGGTGACCGGGTGCGCATGGTGATCGAGCCGCGTGGCAACTGGGAGCACAGTGCCTACCAAAGCGACAACCAGTTTGTGCTGGAGGTGCGCCCGCTCAAGCTCGACCCGAACAAGCTGACGCAGGGCCCGGGTTTTTCGGGCGAAAAGCTCTCGCTCAACTTCCAGAACATCGAGGTGCGCGCGCTGTTGCAGGTGATCGCTGACTTCACCAACTTCAACGTCGTCACCAGCGACACGGTGACCGGCAGCGTCACGCTGCGGCTCAAAGACGTGCCCTGGGACCAGGCGCTGGACATCATCTTGCAGGCAAAAAGTTTAGGCGTGCGCAAATCGGGCAACGTGCTGTGGATTGCGCCAAAGGATGAGCTGGTCGCCAAAGAGCAGTTGGAGTTGGAATCTAAAAAGAAGCTCGCAGAGTTGGAGCCTGTGCGCACGCAGTCTTTTCAGCTCAATTACGCCAAGGTGGAAGAGGTTGCAAAGGGAATCAACGGCCAAAGCAGTGGAAGCGGGAGCAGCAGCGGAAGTAGCGCAGCCTCTCCCTCTTCTTCTGCGGGTAGCGGAGGAAGTACAACGCAAGCACAGAGATTGCTTTCTCCGCGAGGAAGTGTAATGTTCGAAACCCGTACCAATCAGCTTTTTGTTACTGATATTCCGAGCAAACTTGAGGAAATACTAGTTCTTATTGGCAAAATTGATATTCCAGTACGTCAAGTGTTGATCGAGGCACGTATTGTAGAGGCTGATGATAAGTTCGGGCGCACTCTCGGTATCAAGCTCGGTGCGTCAGATCTGCGAGGCATTCAAGGCGGCATCCCGGGCTATTCGGTCGGCGGAGGCAACTACCTGACGGTGGGGGGCAATACGGCGGCAGTGGGCAACCAAACCCTGCAAACCGGTTTGATCGGCACCGAAGCACTCAAGGCGGCTTACAGCAACAGTAATTTCGTTAATCTACCAGCTAATAGTCTTAGCGGAATATCTGCTGCAAGCGTTGCACTTTCATTGTTTAGTCCAGCAGCCAATCGATTCTTGAACCTTGAACTTTCAGCGCTCGAAGCCGATGGTAAGGGCAAAATTATTTCAAGCCCAAGAGTCATCACGTCTGATCAGAAGAAAGCTGAAATTTCTCAAGGCACTCAAATCCCTTACCAACAAGCCACATCAAGCGGGGCGACAGCGGTGGTTTTTAAGGACGCAACGCTTAAGTTAGAGGTCATTCCTCATATTACCCCGGATGGTAGTGTGATCATGGAGCTTGAAATTAATAAAGATAGTGTTGGCCAGATACTTGTTGGTGGTGTTTCGATCGATACCAAAAGAATAAAGACCGAAGTACTAGTTGAAAATGGCGGAACGGTAGTTATTGGGGGAATATTTACTCAAGATGAGCGCACGGACGTAAATAAAGTGCCGCTGTTGGGTGACATTCCTTACGTGGGAGCGTTGTTCCGAAATACGACCAAAATTGCCAACAAGACCGAGCTGCTGATATTCATCACGCCCAAGATCGTGACCGACCGCACGGCGGCGCGCTGAGACAGCGCGAATAACCGCGCCGGGTTCGATTTGAGGTTTTGAGAGTTTGGGGAGTTTTTGCAATGAGTTTCATGACGATCAAGACTTGGCTGGCGGGGTTGTTGGTGACGGCGCTGGTGGGGTGTGGGGGCGGGGGTGGGGGTACGCCGGTGCTGGGCGGCGGTGGTGGCGCCGGTGGCAGCGCCACGGCGGCCAAAGTGGATGTGCGCAGCAGCAATACGACCCTGGGCGATGGCGACAGCACCGTGACGCTGACGGCCGTGGTCAAAGACGCCAATGATGCTGCCATCGCCAAAGCGCCGGTGACATGGGCGTTCACTGCCGGCAAGCTGGCCGAAGTCACCGCCACCACCGATGTCAGCGGTACGGCCACGGCCACCTTTTCGGCCATTGATCGCAGTGCCATCACCGCCACCGTCACGGTCACGTCCGGCACGGCCAAGGGGTCGGTGGTCATTGCCCTGCAGGCGGCGCGCACGGTCAGTGTCGATTCACCGGCCAAGGCCTTGGGCGTGGCCATCGATGGCCAGACGGCCACGGTCACCGCCACCGTCAAAGACCCGGGCAATGTGGCCATCAGCGGCGCCAGCGTGAGCTGGCGAACCGATGTGGGCACTTTGCGCAGCATCAGCTCGGTGACCAATGCCAGTGGCCAGGCCACCGCCATCTTTGACGCCGGCTCGACCTTGCCACCGGGTGCCTCGCCCAAGGCCACGATCACCGTCACATCGGGCGGCGCCAGTGGATCGGTGCAAATCCCGATCATTGCCGTGTCCAAATCAATCGAATTGCTGGCCGACGCCACCAGCATCGGCACCGGCGGCGACACCACCACCCTGCGTGCTTTTGTGAAGAACGGCGTCACCAACGCGGCGCTGCCGGGCCAGACGGTGAACTGGAGCGCCAGCTCCGGCACGCTGGCCATCATCAGCAGCACCACCAACGCCAGTGGCGTGGCCACCGCCGTGCTGTCGGCCGGCAGCGACAAGACCAACCGCGAGGCGGTGGTGACCGCCAGTTCTGATTCAGCCAGCCAGACCCTGCGCATGCCGATTCTCAGAACCACGCTCAGCATCTCGGGCGCGACCAGCACGTCGCTGGGCTCGACGGTGGTGCTCAATTTGTCGGGCATGGATTCAAAAGGTGTGGCCATCCCGCGCATCACACTGTCATTGACCAGCGCGCTGGGCAATACCTTGCCGGCCACGGTGCAGACCGATGCGGCTGGGCAAGCCAGCATCAGCTACAAGGCCGTCAACGTGGGGGCCGACACGATCAGCGTCAGCGGTGCCGGCACCACCGCGTCGGCGCTGATGACCGTCAGTGGCACCGACGAGAACCTGGCCTTTGTCGCGCCCCCCAGTGGCGATGCGGTGGGCGTGGGCCAGATCCAGACGCTGACCCTGCTCTACCTCAAGAGCGGCGTGCCCCAGCCCAACAAGGTGCTGAACCTGGCAGCCACCATCGGCAGCCTGGGCGCAGCCACCGTGACCACCGACGCCAACGGCAACGCCAGTGTGACGATCCGCTCCAGTTTTGCCGGCACGTCCAGCGTCAGCGCCACGCTGGAGGGTGGCACGTTACAGGCCACGCTGGCGGTATCGTTTGTGGCCACCACGCCGGCCACCCTGGTGCTGCAAGCCTCGCCGTCGGCGCTGGCGCCCAACACGTCGGGCGGCACGTCGCAGCAGGCTGCGTTGTTTGCCAAGGTGACAGACGCGACCGGCAACCCCGTGCCGGGTGTGGTGGTCAATTTCAACCAGCAGGCCGATCCCAGCCACGGTGTTTTGTCGCAGGCGTCGTCGTCCACCGACGCCAATGGCGTGGCAACCGTGCAGTACCTGTCGGGCGCTGACAGCACGGCCAGCGGCGCCGTGGTGCTGCGGGCAGCGGTGGCCAGCAACACGGCGGTGACGGGCACTGCCGCGCTCACCGTCAATGGCGAAGCCCTGTTCATCGTGCTGGGCACGGGCAACACGATCAGCAACTTCGACCCGCAGACCTACGAGAAAAACTGGACGGTGTATGTCACCGATGCCAACGGCGTGCAGGTGGCGAACAAGAAAGTCACCGTGAAGGTGATCCCCACTTTCTACTTCAAGGGCTATCTGGTCTGGAGCGATCTGGCGTCGCAGTGGGTCAACGCCATCCCGCCGCTGGCATGCGCCAATGAAGATGTGAATGCCAATGGCCGCCTCGAAGCCGGTGAGGACATCAACGGCGACGGCACGCTGACGCCCGGCAACGTGGTGTCGATCAGTTTGTCCACTGTGACCACCGACAGCAACGGCGCAGCCACCATCACGATGCGCTATGCCGAGCTGTATGCGCCCTGGATCTCGGTGCGGCTGACGGCCGCTGCCACCGTGGGCGGTACTGAATCCACCACCTTCAAAGACTTTCCGCTGGACAAGCTGGCCAGTGATTTCAGCGTGAAAACCGTTTCGCCGGCCGGTGTGATCAGCCCGTTTGGTATCGATACCAGCACCTGCACCAATCCTCGATGACGCTGGGCCCGATTGCCCTCGTCGGCATGCCCGGCTGCGGCAAATCCACCGTCGGCCGGCACCTGGCGCGCCAACTCGGCTGGCGCTTTGTGGACAGCGACCATGAGATCGAGCGCCAGATCGGCGGCTCGATCCGGGGCTATTTTGAGCAGCACGGTGAGCCGGCCTTCCGTGATCTGGAGCAGCAGACCATCGGCTCGCTGTGCGGCCAGACCGGCAGCGTGCTGGCCACCGGCGGCGGGGCGGTGCTGCGACAGGCCAACCGCCACGCGCTGAAATCGGCTTGCGACGTGGTCTACCTGCGCTCAACGCCGGACGAGCTGTTCCGCCGCCTGCGCCACGACACCCAGCGCCCGCTGCTGCAGGTGCGAGACCCGCTGCAGCGGCTGCGGGAAATGTTCCGCGAGCGCGACCCGCTGTACCGCGACGCCGCTGATTTTGTGATCGAGACCGGGCGGCCGTCGGTGCCCACGCTGGTCAACATGATCCTGATGCAACTGGAACTGGCCGGGCTGATCGATCCGGCGCAAGTGCCGTCCACAGTGGGGCGGGTGCTGCCACCGCAGAGTTGATTGGCGGGCGATGGTCATGCCACGAATCTGCGCATCCTTTGCACGCTGCTTGGTTGGATTGCAAGCAACAAGGGGTGACGGCGGAAAATCTTGTGCGGCGTGCCACCGGAAAACGCGTATCGGTTTGACGCGATACCAAAATGGGAGCAAAATCAAAACATGCGCGTGGTGGCCCTCAAAGCGTTGCGTGATTTTTGGGCAAAGCATCCTGATGCCGAACAGCCCCTGCGGGTGTGGTTTGAGTTGACCAGTAAAGCGCTGTGGCGCCAGCCGGCCGATATCAAGGCGCAGTTGCGCAGCGCCAGCATCTTGAAGAACAGTCGCGTGGTATTCAACATCAAGGGCAACGACTACCGCGTCGTCGCCGGTCTGGCTTACAACACGGGTTTGGTGTTCGTCAAATTCATTGGCACGCACAAGGCGTATGACGCCATCGACGCTGAAACGATTGAACCGGAGTGGTGAGCATGGATATCAGACCTGTCAAAACCGAAGCCGACTACACCGCCGTGCTGCAGGAAATCTCGTTGCTAATGGCGTCAGACCCCGCGTTGGACACGCCTGAGGGTGATCGTCTGGACGTGCTGATCACCCTGGTGCAGGCTTACGAGGCCAGGCATCATGCGATTGAGCCGCCGGACGCTATCGAAGCGATCAAGTTCCGCATGGAGCAGCAGGGCCTGACGCCGCGTGATCTGGAGCCGATGATCGGCAGCCGGGGCCGTGTCTCGGAGGTGCTGAGCGGCAAGCGCCGCTTGAGCATGGCGATGGTGTGGCGTTTGCACCAGGGGCTGGGTATTGCGGCTGAGACGCTGATCAGGCCACCGAGTGCAGCCTGAGCGCCAAGTTCCGCCGGGTTTGCCTTTGTATCCATGCTCACCGCTGGTAAATTCAATTTTGTAAATTAATAGGAGACCGTCATGACTGCTTGGCGAAAACAAACCGTAGACGAGGTATTCACCCCAGACGAGATCACCGCCCGGCTTGCCGATGAGTTGCCGAAGTGGTATCTCGAAGACGGCTGGATCCGCCGCAAGTT
>JANMKO010000228.1:0-1647 GCA_031372085.1 Betaproteobacteria bacterium | reverse complement strand
CGGGCGCGGCGGGCGCGGCCAGCCGGGTGGGCGCTGCGGCATGGCCGGGCAGCGCTTGCGCTGGTGCACCGTCGCGCCGGGCCAGCAAGGCGTCCAGCTGGCGCTGCACCTTGGCCGGGTCTACCGGGCCGGGCAGATGGGCGGCGCCATCGGCCGGCGCGTCGGCGCCCACAAACACCGCGTCGGCGGTGCGGCCCAGCACCCGCAACAAGGCCACCACGGCGGGCTGGCTGGCGTCGGCGATGACGAACCGGGCGTCGTCCACCCCCAGCACGCTGTCGTAGGCCGGCGTGCGCCGGGCGTTGCGCTGCAAGGCCGCCGTCAGCGCCAGGCGGTCGGCGGGGGCAAATCCGAGGATGGCAACGGGGATCGGTGCGGGCATGGCGCCTGTGAAGTGGGGACGGCGGAATCGCTTGCTGGGCGGTGGCTGGCCGGCGGCGTGGCCCGCGCATCATCGGCGGGCCCGCCATCGGCGCAGGCCGCATCTTCAACGGCCGGCGCCAAAGTCGTCAATGCGGCGGGGCGATCTGAACGCGGGATACCATCATTTCCGCCCCCCGCATCTGCCCATTCCCTGACCCAATCCACCGGACAACCCCATGGCCGAGCACAGCATCAGCGATTTTGAAGCCATCGACATCACCGGCCGCAGCGTCAAGTTGTCTGACCAGGCGGGCAAGCTGCTGTTGATCGTCAACACCGCCAGCCAGTGCGGGTTCACGCCGCAGTTTGCCGGGCTCGAAAAGCTGTGGCAGACCTTCAAAAGCCGCGGCCTGGTGATCATGGGCTTTCCCAGCAACCAGTTTGGTCAGCAAGACCCGGGCAGCGACGGCGAGATCGCGTCGTTCTGCCAGGTCAACTACGGCGTGAGCTTTCCGATGATGGCCAAGGTGGAAGTCAACGGCGGCGCCACGCACCCGCTGTATGCCTGGCTCAAAGCACAGGCGCCCGGCCTGCTGGGCAGCCAGTCGATCAAGTGGAACTTCACCAAGTTTCTGGTCGGCCGCGACGGCCAGGTGATACGCCGCTATGCACCGCAAGACACGCCCGACAAGCTGGCCGCCGACATCGAGGCCGCGCTGGCCGGCTGACCGCGCCGGCCCGGCGGCGCCCGATAATCGCCGCCCCATCCCAGGAGAGCCGCCGATGTTTGAGCATGTCCAGCCTTACGCGGGCGACCCGATCTTTGCGCTGGTCGATGCCTACAACGCCGACACCCGGCCGGGCAAGGTCAACCTGTCGATCGGCATCTACTTTGACGACGAAGGCCGGCTGCCGGTGCTGCCCAGCGTGCAATTGGCCGAGCAGCGCATCCTGGCCGCTGGCGGGCCCAAGCCGTATTTGCCGATGGAGGGCAACGCGGCCGCCCGGGCCCAGGTGCAGGCCTTGTTGCTGGGCGCCGGCCACCCGGCCATCGCCGAAGGCCGGGTGGTCACGATCCAGACCGTGGGCTCGTCAGGCGGGCTGAAGGTGGGGGCCGACTTCCTCAAGACCTGGCTGCCCGGCTCAGCCGTGTGGGTGAGTGACCCCACCTGGGACAACCACCGCTCGATGTTTGAGGGCAGTGGGCTGGTGGTCAACACCTATCCGTACCACGACGCGGCCACCGGCGGCCTGCGCTTCGATGACATGCTGGCCACCTTGCGC
>JANMKO010000201.1:0-3949 GCA_031372085.1 Betaproteobacteria bacterium | reverse complement strand
TGGATCGGCATGTAGGCGTGCTCTTTGCCGCACAGCTCAACGCACTGGCCGTAAAAATCGCCGGTTTTCTCGGCGCGGAACCAGGTGTCGCGCACAAAGCCGGGCACGGCGTCTTGCTTGACGCCAAACGCCGGCACCATCCACGAGTGGATCACGTCATTGGCGGTGGTGATGATGCGCACCTTCTTGTTCACCGGCACCACCAGCGGGTTGTCTACTTTGAGCAGGTAGTTGTCGCCCGACGGGTGGCCCGAATCCGACATGGTGCGGTGCGCCACGTCCAGCGTGGAGACAAAGCCGATGCCTTCGCCCTCGCCCTTGAGGTAGTCATAGCCCCATTTCCACTGCATGCCGGTGGTCTTGATCGTCAGGTCGGCGTTGCTGGTGTCCTTCATCGCCACCACGGTCTTGGTGGCCATCATGCCCATGGCGGTGACGATGACAAACGGCACGATGGTCCAGGCAATCTCGACCGCCACGCTCTCATGGAAGTTGGCCGATTTGTGGCCCACCGATTTGCGGTGCTTGATGATCGAATAAAACATCACGCCAAACACGGCCAGAAAAATCACCGTGCAGATGACCAGCATGATGTAGTGCAGGCCCTGGATCTCACTGGCGATTTTGGTGATCGGCGGGTGCAGATCCAGCTGGTTCTTGGCCGGCCCGCCGGCCAGGTCACCGGCCATCGCGGCCTGCGTGGCCAACAGCGCCCCCAGGGTGGCCACGCCCTGCCAAGCCCGGGACATGCACGTGTTTGTTGTCATCGTCATCATGCTTTAAGTTCGTGATCCACCACCGGCGCACCGGCCGTGCGCGTCAGGCGCAAGGCGCGGCGCAGTTCTTGCGCCAAAGTCACCCGCAATTCAGGCCGCACATGGCGCCCCACCCGCACGCTGCGGCCCTCGCCCGACAGCTCTACCAGAGAGCCGTCATCGGCTGCCGGCTCAACCCGCACCCACTCAGCGCGGAAGGCGGTGCGCAAGACGCCGGGGCCGAAGCGCTGCTCCACCGCCAATTCACCGCCCGTCAGCGTGATGACCTCGCGGTCACCGGCGTGGCGCGCCACCACCAGCAGCGCCGCCCCGACCGCCAGCAACTCAAAGCCGGTGAACAGCCCCACCAGCGCCACGCCCTGCCACCAGAAGCCGACGGCCACCACCAGCGACACGCCGCACAGCAGCGCGTAAGCGGCCATCAACTGGCGCGGCGTGATCGACACATTGCGGCGCAGATCAAACAACCAGCCCAGCGGTGCGGCCTGCTCGCGGCCAAAGCGCCAACCGGCGTCTCGCCTTGAGGCAGTTGGCGCGGGCCAGGGGCTGGGGGCGAAGGTGACGGACATGGGCAGTGGCAGCGGCGAGTGGATGCGGGCCTGCTGGCGACCAGTCAAGAAGACGACCGATGCAGGCAGGGCGCTGGACCGACACAAGAAAAATCAGTGGGCCTGCGGCCGGGCTCACTGCGGGGGCTTGCGTCAAATCGAGCCCGGATTCTAGCCCAGTGGTTACCCGCGCCTGGCGCCGGGTTTCACCCGTCACGTTTGGGCAGCGTGGCGCGCAGTGCGTCCAGCGAGACAGTGGCCAGATCAGCGCGCGCAGGCCGGGGCGCCGGTTTGTAGGCATGGCCGTAGACCAGCTCAAAACTCAGGTGGATGCGGCCCTGCGCGTCGGCGCGGCTTGCCAGCGCCTGCAGCAAGCGCGCCTGCCAGCGCGGGGTGCGCAGACCCGGCGTGCGCTGCAATCCCAGGTGGCCACCCAGGCCGCGCAACTCGGCCAGCAGCGCTTGCGGCGATGACCAGCTGAGCCGCAGCAGCTCCTGGTCCATCACCGGATCGGCAAAACCGCCGTGCACCAGCAGGTCACCCACGTCATGCATGTCGGCAAACGGCGGATGCGGCGCCGGCCAGCCCTGCTCGGCGTACAGCGCGCGCAGCTCACGCAGGGTGTCCGGACCGAAGGTGGAAAACATCACAAAACCGCCGACCGCCAGCGCCCCGTGCCACTGCGCCAGCGTGGCCGCCGCGTCGGGGCTGGTGTGCAGGCCCAGGTTCGACCACAGCATCTGCGCCTGGCCGGCGGGCACGTCGGCCGCCAGCGCCACGGCCTGGCTGGCATCCAGCCGGCGCTGGCCCCAGGCCCACCACGGCGCTTGCAGCGCCTGGCGGCTGCGCTCGGCCAGGGCCGGTGTGGGCTCGGCCACGCTGCGCTGTGCTTGCGGCCAGACGGCTTGCACCGCCGACGCACCGGCGCCGATGAAGCCGCCCCAATCGAGCCAGGTGAGCGGCGGCTGGCGGATCACCGGCAGCCGCTCGGCCATGCGGCGTGCTACCTCGTGGTGCAGCCACGGCGCCGTGGGGGCCTGTGCCAACCGGCCCAGCACCCGTGCCAGCGCACGGGCGTCGTTGGCGGGTGGCGGGCTGGGGGCGGACATGGCCGGGCAGTATATTGAGCCGATGCCGACCGATTTACCCAGCGCCACGGCCGCCCTGCCCCGCCGGCACGCTCTGGACGGCGGGCCCGCGCCGGGGCTGGCCCAGCCGGGCTGGCGGCGCTTCTGGCCCGGGCGCCCGCCCCAGCCCTGCGTGCTGTGCGGCAGCTGGGGCCGGCAGGGTTTGTGCGGCGCCTGCCAGGCCCGGTTTGTCGGCATCCGGCCGGCGGCCTGCCCACGTTGCGCGCTGGCCAGCCCGGGCCACCAGGTGTGTGGCGACTGCCAACGCCAGCCACCGCCCTACACCGCCTGCATCGCGGCGGCCGATTACGGCTTTCCGTGGGACGGCCTGGTGGGCCGGTTCAAGTTTCAGAGCCAGCCCGAGCTGGCGGGCCTGCTGGCCGCGGTGATGGCAGGCGCGGTGTTGCGCGGCGCGGCGGGGGCGGGGGCGGGGGCGGCGGGGGCGGCGACGGCGGGGGCAGCGGGGGTGGAGGTGATAGTGCCGGTGCCACTCAGCGACGCCCGCCTGGCCGAGCGTGGCTACAACCAGGCCTGGGAGCTGGCCCGCCGCCTGGCCGCCCGGCTGCGGCTGCCGGCGCTGGCCAACGGCCTGCTGCGGCTGCGCGACACGCCGCACCAGGTGGGCCTGACGCGCCAGGCGCGCCAGCGCAACCTGCGCGACGCGATGTGGGTGGCGCCGGCCGCCGCAGCGCAGTTGGCCGGCCGCCGCGTGGCGCTGGTGGACGATGTGCTGACCACCGGCGTCACTGCCGCCGCCGCCAGCCAGGCCTTGCTGGCGGCGGGTGCGGCCAGCGTGCAGGTGTGGGTGCTGGCCCGCACCCCGCCGCCCGAGCGCTGAGCGGCGCCGGGGGCAGCACAATCCCGCGCCATGTTCCACATCGTGCTGGTGCACCCTGAAATCCCGCCCAACACCGGCAATGTGATCCGGCTGGCGGCCAACACCGGGTGTTCGCTGCACCTGGTGGAGCCGCTGGGCTTCTTGATGGACGACAAGCTGCTGCGCCGGGCCGGGCTGGATTACCACGAGTTCACTGCCGTGACGCGCCATGCCGACTGGCCCGCGTTTCAAGCCGCAAGACATGCCACTCAACACGCCGCAAAACCTGCCACTCAACATGCCACACAACACGCCACACAACACGCCGACCCGCAGGCGGTGGGCGGCCGGCTGTGGGCCTTCACCACCCGGGGCGCGCAAGGTTTTGCCAGCGTGGCCTGGCAACCCGGCGACTGGCTGGTGTTTGGCAGTGAAACCTCTGGCCTGCCGGACGCCGTGCGTGACAGCTTTGAGCCAGGCCGCCGGGTGCGCCTGCCGATGCGACCGGGCCAGCGCAGCCTGAACCTGAGCAACGCCGTGGCAGTGGTGGTGTTCGAGGCCTGGCGCCAGCAGGGCTACGCCGGCGCGGTGTAGCCCCGGCGCGCTGCCCGCCAGCGTTCAGGACTCAGCCGTCTTGGCGTCGGCGTCCGGCGCCTGGGTGTGCTTGATGAAGATCTGCGC
>JANMKO010000159.1:0-3426 GCA_031372085.1 Betaproteobacteria bacterium | reverse complement strand
TCGCGCAGCCGGTTCAGGTAGCCCTTGGGCGGCACCAGCACGCCGGTCGAGCCGGCCACCGGCTCAACGATCACTGCGGCGATGGTGGACGCATCGTGCAGCGCCACCAAACGCTCAAGATCGTCGGCGATCTCGGCGCCGTGCTCGGGCTGGCCGACGGTGAAGGCGTTGCGCGCCGCATCGTGCGTGTGGCGCATGTGGTCCACCCCCGCCAGCAGGGCGCCAAACTGCTTGCGGTTGGCCACCATGCCGCCCACCGAGATGCCGCCAAAGTTCACGCCGTGGTAGCCCCGCTCACGGCCGATCAGCCGGGTGCGGGTGCCGTCACCACGCACCCGGTGGTAGGCCAGCGCCATCTTCAGCGCCGTCTCCACCGACTCTGACCCCGAGTTGGTAAAAAACACCTTGTTCAGCCCGGCCGGGGTGAGCTGGGCCAATGCGTCGGCCAACTCGAAGGCTTTGGGGTGGGCCATCTGGAACGGCGGCGCAAAGTCCATCTCCGCCGCCTGGGCCTGGATGGCTTGCACGATCTTCGGCCGGGCATGGCCGGCGTTGACGCACCACAAACCGGCCACGCCGTCCAGGATCTGGCGGCCGTCATCGGTCCAGTAAAACATGCCGGCCGATTTGACGAAGAGGCGCGGCGCCTTCTTGAACTGCCGGTTGGCGGTGAAGGGCATCCAGTAGGCGTCCAGCGACGGCTTGCTGGCGGCTGGTTTTGCGGCTGACGTGGCGGCCGGTGTGGCAACCGGCACGGCAGTCTGGCTCGGGGCTGCCGCAGCGTCCTGCGCGGCGGCAGACTCAGCGGCTTGCATCAGGGCGGGATCAACGGCGTCGTTCATGCGGGGCTCCTGGGGTGTTGGGCGGGCGGCGGTGTGCGGCCGTTGCCCTGTGCAGTTTAGGCAAGCAGGCACGCAATGTGTTCTCGTCTTGGCGGTGCACGCACCGCGACGGCGCAATATCATGCGGCGAACCCGCGCAAAATTGAAATCCCATGCGAACCTCAAGCCCCAACCCGCCACTGGATGCGATTGACCGGCACATCCTGGCCGAGTTGCAGCAAGCGGGCCGGCTGTCCAACCAAGACCTGGCGCAGCGGGTTCACTTGTCGCCGTCGGCCTGTTTGCGGCGTGTCAAATTGCTGGAGGACAGCGGCGTGATCGACCGCTACGTGGCGCTGCTCAACCCGAAGCGGGTAGGGCGGCACGGCACCAGCTTCACCATCGTCAATCTGGAGAGCACCCAGCCGCAGCAACTCGAAGCGTTTGAGCAGGCGGTGCGCGACACGCCGGAGATCCTGGATTGCTTTTACGTCGCCGGATCAAACGACTACCTGGTGCGTTTTACCTACCGCGACGCCGAAGACCTGGAGCGCCTGCATGCCGACGTGCTGCCGCGCCTGCCCGGCGTGCTGCGGTCGAACTCGATGCTGGTGCTGCGCACGGTGAAAAAAACCACCGCCTTGCCGGTGTGATCTGGCCGCCAGGGCATCAGGCGGCGGGGCAGGCGGTGGCGGGGCATCAAGCGGCGGGGCAGGCGATGACGGTGGTGCCGGCCCGCAGGGGTGGGTGGCCCACATGCCGCGCCCGCTGGCCGGCCAGGTAAGTCCAGACCAGGCAGGCGGCGGCATTGCTGGTCAGCTCGGCCGGGTCGTAGACGGGCGCCACCTCCACACAATCCATGCCGACAAACGGCAGATCGGCCAGGCCCTCCAGCAGGCTGAGCAGCTGGTTGGTGCTCAGGCCACCGGGCTCGGGCGTGCCGGTGCCGGGCGCAAACGCCGGGTCGAGGCAGTCGATGTCCAGGCTCAAGTACAGCGGCGGATGGCCGTGCGCCGCCAGCCGCCCGGTGATCGCTTGCAGCAGCGGTGCCAGTTGGGCCGGTGAGGCCAGACCGCGCAGGTCGCGCGCGGTAAAGATCTGGCCGCCCTGGTCTTGCACAAACTCACGCGCCGCCCGCTGGCCGGCCGAGCGGATGCCGATCTGGCTGATGCAGGCGGGCAGCAGCAGGCCCTCTTGCACGGCCTCATAAACCCAGGTGCCGTGGCCGCTGGGCTCACCAAAATGGTCGGTCCAGGTGTCGCAGTGGGCATCAAAGTGCACCACCGCCAGCGGCTGGCCCAGCGCCGCACGGTAGGCGCGCAGCAGGCTGAGCGTGACGGAATGGTCACCGCCCAGCCAGGCCATGTGGTGCTGGCCGATCAGCGCGGCGGCTTGCGGCGCCAGTGCGGCGCGCATCGCGGCCAGGCTGGTATTGGGCAGCGGCAGGTCACCGGCGTCGCCCAGCACGCCGGCCAGATCGACATCGAAGTACGGGTGTGTGCCGTCGCACAGCATGTGGCTGGCGTCGCGGATGGCGCGGGGGCCGAAGCGGGCGCCGGGGCGGTTGGTGACGGCGCCGTCCCAGGCCAGCCCGGCAATGCCAAAACGGTGGCCGGGCGTCAGTGGCGGGCAGCGCAAAAAGGTGTTTTGCGCGTTGAAGGCAAAGGGGCTCATGGGCAAGGGCACGGCGGCGCAGGGGATCGGGCGGCCAGCATGCCACGGCGGCTGGCGGCCCCGTCAGCCCACCCCGACGGCCTTTCACATTGGTAAACCCTGATTTCGTGATGTGAAATAGCGTGATGTTGCGCCGCAGCAGAGCCTTCCGCCAGTGAGAATTGCATTTCGCATCATGGAATTCAAGCGTCAACTTGTTGATTTAAAAAGAATTCAAAATTGGTCTTCTATAAGACATAAGTCTGGCGGACGCAGGCCATCGGCGATAGGCTTGCAGCACTGAATCGTGTTTTCAGATCAACCGCTGCCAAGGAGTTTTGCCATGACCACACTCACCCGCGACCAACAGATTGCCGCGCTCGAAAAAGACTGGGCCGAGAACCCGCGCTGGAAGGGCATCAAACGCGGTTACAGCGCGGCCGACGTGGTGCGGCTGCGTGGCAGCCTGCAAGTCGACCACACACTGGCCCGGCGCGGCGCCGAAAAGCTGTGGACGCTGATCAACACCGAGCCGTTTGTCAACTCACTCGGTGCGCTCACCGGCAACCAGGCGATGCAGCAGGTCAAGGCCGGTCTGAAAGCCATCTACCTGAGCGGCTGGCAAGTGGCCGGCGACGCCAACAGCAACGGCGAGATGTACCCCGACCAGTCGCTGTACTCGGTTGATTCGGTGCCCAAGGTGGTCAAAAAGATCAACGCCACCTTTGCCCGCGCTGACCAGATTCAGTGGAGCGAAGGCAAAAACGACATCGATTACTTTGCGCCCATCGTGGCCGACGCCGAAGCCGGCTTTGGCGGTGTGCTGAACGCCTTTGAGCTGATGAAGGCGATGATCGAGGCCGGTGCGGCCGGCGTGCACTTCGAGGACCAACTGGCAGCGGCCAAGAAGTGCGGCCACATGGGCGGCAAGGTGCTGGTGCCCACGCGCGAG
>JANMKO010000116.1:0-4035 GCA_031372085.1 Betaproteobacteria bacterium | reverse complement strand
ATCCACCGGCTCTTGCGCGTGGCGCACCTGGTGGCGCAGCCAGTCGCCGCGCAGGCCGTCCAGGCCGTGCACGGCGGTGATGAAGCGATGCTTCAGCTCGACAAACGTGCGCCGGGCGGCGATGCGGGCATGGCGGTCTTGCGGCAGGCCGGGGCCGGGCAGGATCGGCAGGATCGACGTGATCGGCGGCGGGCTGAGGCCGTGGCGCGGCGGCGCGGCTTGCACGGCGCGCTGCATCACTCTGCCACCAGCAGGGCCGAGCGTGGTGCGCGCACCGGAAAATGGCGGTTCAGCCGCGCCAGCCGCTGCTCGGCCTCGGTCTGCGTCGTCGCCAGCGCCACCACGCCGTACACCGGTGAGCGCAGATGCCACAGCTCACGCAGTGACCGGGCGCGGGCGATCTGGTCCAGCACGGTCTGGGTTCTCGGGTCGGCCAGGTCGGCCAGGCTTTCTTGAAATTCAGCTTTCACCAGCGCCAGCCGGTTCACCGGCCGCGCCGGCTCGGGCAGCCAGGGTGAGGCCCGGCTCACCCAGCGGCTGGCCAGCCGCTGCAAGCGGCCGCGCCAGGACAGCGACGACGGCCACAGCTCGGGCGGGCAGACCTCGGTGCGGGTGTGGATCAGGCTGCTCGACGGTGCGCCCGGCCGGCGCGACACCAAACGGAACATCCAGGAAGGCAGCTGGGCATGGTGCGGGTTCATGGATGTAATTTCGGCAACAGATTGGGCGAACTGAAACCATTGTTGGCCCCCGCCAGGTGTGCCAAATTGCCGAATAACGGGGCCAAGTGGGGCCACTTTGGGCCAGTGGCGCGGCCGGCCCGGGCGGTGGCGCGCGTGCGGCGGCAGACAAAGGGTCGGCAGGATGGGCGGCCGGATGGGCGGCCGGATGGACGCCGGATGGGCCGCCAGATGGGCCGCCGGATGGGCGGGCAAAACGGCGGCTGGTAGGCTTGCCACCGATCAACACGGGGCGCCAGCCCGGCACGGAGACCCACGATGGTTGGCAAATGGATGCGCCGCACGCTCACCACGCTGCTGCTGCTGGCGCTGGTGGCCGGGCTGCTGGCCTGGTTTTATGCGCAACGGGTGCTGCCCGTCACCGAGGGCAGGCTGCCCCTGGCCGGCGCCCGCGCCGAGTTGCGCATCGAGCGCGACGCCCACGGCATCCCCACCATCCGCGCGGCCAGCGTGCGCGACGCGCTGTTTGGCCTGGGCGTGGCGCATGCGCAAGACCGGCTGTGGCAGATGGAAACCCACCGCCGCATCGGCGCCGGCCGGCTGTCGGAGGCGTTTGGTGACGGCGCGCTGGAGACCGACCGCTTTTTGCGCACGCTGGGCGTGCGGCGGGTGGCCGCCGCGCAGTGGGCGCAGATGCCGGCCGCATCACGCGAGTCTTTGCAGGCTTACACCGACGGTGTCAACGCGGTGATCAGCACGCTGCGCGCCCGGCCGCCCGAGTTTGTCATCCTGGGCCTGCAACCCGAGCCCTGGGCGCCCGAGGACAGCCTGGCCTGGGCCATCATGATGGCCTGGGATCTGGGCGCCAACTGGCAGAGTGAGCTGATCCGGCTGCGCCTGTCGCTCAAACTGCCCAAAGAGCGCATCGACCAGCTGATGCCGCCGTACCCGGGCGATGCGGTGCCGGCCGGCCTGGATTACGCAGCGTTCTACAAAACCCTCAAGCTGGACAGCCACCAGGCCACCCGTGAGCCCAGCCTGCTGCGCCTGCTGGCCGCCGCACCCGAGAGCGAGGTGGACGGCGTGGGCTCGAACAGCTGGGTGCTGGCCGGCAGCCGCACGACCACCGGCAAACCGCTGCTGGCGAGTGATCCGCACCTCAAGCTGTCGACCCCGGCGCTGTGGTACTTCGCCCGCATCGACGCGCCGGGCCTGAAGATCGCCGGCGCCACCTTGCCCGGCGTGCCCGGCGTGCTGATGGGCCAGAACGAGCACATCGCCTGGGGCCTGACCAACACCGGGCCCGATGTGCAAGACACCTATCTGGAGCGCATCAAGCCCGACGATGCCAACCAGTACCAGACGCCCGACGGCTGGGCCCGGTTCGAGACCCGGCAAGAGATCATCAAGGTCAAGGGCCAGGCCGATGTGCTGCACACCGTGCGCGCCACCCGCCACGGGCCGGTGATCTCGGACGCCAGCCTGGCGGGGGTGGCTGAGGACGCGCTGAACCCCAAGACCAGGCCCGGCTATGCCATCGCGCTGCGCTGGACCGGGCTGGACACCGACAACGACATCGTCGCCACCATCCTGGCGATGGACGCCGCAGGCTCGGTGGACGAGTTTGTGCGCGCCAGTGCCACTTGGCTGGCGCCGCAGCAAAACATGGCGGTGGCCGACGACGCCGGCCACATCGCGCTGGTCTCGCCCGGCCGGGTGCCGGTGCGCCGGCCCGACAACGACCTGGGCGGCCTGGCGCCGGCACCGGGCTGGGACGCGCGCTACGACTGGGCCGGCTTTTTGCCGGTGGACGCACTGCCGCAGCAACGCGACCCGCCGCGCGGCTTCATCGCCAATGCCAACCAGAAGATCACCCCGCCCGGCTACCCGCACTTCATCAGCCACCACTGGGCGCTGCCGTACCGCCACCAACGCATCGAGCAATTGATCGAGGCCGTGCCCAAGCATTCGCTGGCCGATTTGCAGCGCATGCACGGCGATGTCAAATCGCTGGCGGTGCAGCGCCTGCTGCCCCGGCTGCAACAAGCCCAATCGGCCCACACGCTGGCAGCGGCGGCGCGGCAGCAACTGGCGGGCTTTGACGGCACGATGGCCGCCGACAAGGCCGCGCCGCTGATTTACTGGGCCTGGCACCGGCATTTGTCTGAGCAGGTGCTGGCCGACGAGCTGGGTGCGCCGATTTACGACCGGCTGCTGGGCCAGCGTGGCTATTTTGATGCGCTGGAAGGCGTGCTGGCGCGCGACGACGCCTGGTGGTGCGACGACAAGACGACACCGGCGGTGGAGACCTGCGCCGACCAGATCAACCGGGCCTTCACCGCCGCATTGGCCGAGTTGCAGGCACTGCAGGGCAGCGATGTGGCAGCCTGGCAGTGGGGCCGGGCGCACCAGGCGCGCGCTGAGCACCGGCCGTTCTCGAAAGTCAAGCTGCTGGCCCGGTGGTTTGAGGTGCGGGCGCCGGTGGGCGGCGACAGCTACACCGTCAATGTGGGCCGGGTGAGTTTGAAGGCCGACCCGGCCACTGGTGAGTTTTATCTCGACGAGCACGGCCCCAGCCTGCGCGGGCGCTACGACCTGGCGGATAGCAGCAAATCGCAGGTGATCCACAGCACCGGGCAGAGCGGCATCCCGTGGTCACCGCTGTACCGCAGCTTTGCCGACCGTTGGGTGCGGGTGGACGCGGTGCCGCTGTGGCCGGCGGCCGGCTCGCCGGTCAAGACCTTGCGGGTTCAGCCGGTGCCGTGAGCGGGATCGCGGGCGATCGGCTGCCGGCCAAACGCCCCACCGTCAAGCCGCCCCACCGTCAAACCGCCCCGTACAACTGCTTGCGCTGCGCCGTGTAAGCCCACCATGGCGCCGGGGCCGCGCCGCGCATGAAATCGGTGGCGGCCATGAAGGTGTCGAGCACACACGGGTCTTGCCGCCTGCCGCTGTGCGCACACAGCGCCTGGTACAGCGAGAAAGCGTCCCGGTGCGCCAGTTCTTGCGGATGGGTGATGCCCAGCGCGCGCAAATCACCGGCCATCGCCGGGCCGATGTTGGGCAGTTGCTCCAGCCGCTGGCAATCGCTGGCCGACGCCGCCTTGGGCGCCTTGACAGCCACGGCTGCCCGGCCCGGGGATGTGTGCGCGGCCACGGTTACATCAGCGGGCTGTTGCGGATCAGGCCGACGGCGATGCCTTCAAGCTCAAAAGCGTCGTCAGCGCCCACCACGATGGGCTGGAAATCGGGGTTCTCGGGCAGCAGCGAGATGCCGCTGGCGGTGCGCTGCAAGCGTTTGACGGTCACCTCGTCACCCAGCCGCGCCACCACGATCTGGCCGCTGCGCGCCTCT
>JANMKO010000111.1:0-6300 GCA_031372085.1 Betaproteobacteria bacterium | reverse complement strand
CCCAGCTTGCGGGCGCGCAGGCCGGCGCGCTGGTCTTCATCGAGCGCAAAAATGTCCTCGCCGTCCAGCCGCACCGTGCCACGGGTCGGGTGATCGAGCCCGGCGATGATGGCCAGCAGGGTGGATTTGCCCGATCCCGAGGC
This sequence comes from Betaproteobacteria bacterium, assembly GCA_031372085.1. GTDB lineage: Bacteria > Pseudomonadota > Gammaproteobacteria > Burkholderiales > Burkholderiaceae_C > Pseudaquabacterium. The sequence goes on along the minus strand of JANMKO010000111.1, from coordinate 6,157 downwards.
GCCCACGATGGCCGTGGACTGGCGGCGCTGCAGCGCAAAATCGATGTCGTGGAGAATCGTCAGGGTGCCGGTGGAATCGGTGACTGAGCGGCTGACCTTTTCAACCGCGATGATGGGATCGCTCATGGGATGGATGTTGGCGCAGCGCAAGCCGCGACGAGTGGTGCTGATGCACTGTAGCGTGCTGGCTTTGGTGGTTTTGTGGGCACCGGCGGCGGGCGCGGCCGCTGCCACGGCCAAGGCGGCGTCGGCAGCGAGCGCACCGGCCGGCAAAAAAACCGTGCTGGTGCTGGGCGACAGCCTGTCGGCCGAATATGGCCTGGCGCGCGGCAGTGGCTGGGTGGCGCTGCTTGAGCAACGGCTGGCGCAAGAAAAAATCGCCACCACGGTGGTCAATGCCAGCATCAGCGGTGACACCACCTCGGGCGGCCGGTCGCGCCTGCCGGCGCTGCTCAAGGCCCACCGGCCCAGCCATGTGGTGATCGAGCTGGGCGGCAATGACGCGCTGCGCGGCCTGCCGTTGGCCATGACCCGCGACAACCTGACGGTGATGGTGCGGGCGGCCAAGGCCGCCGGTGCCCGGGTGATGGTGGTGGGCATGCAATTGCCGCCCAATTACGGCACGCACTACGGTGAGGATTTTGCGGCGATGTTTGCCGGCGTGGCCCGCACCGAAGGCGCGGCGCTGGTGCCTTTCTTGCTGGCCGGCGTGGCCGACGGGCCGCAGGCCGACCGGCTGTTCCAGCCCGACCGCATCCACCCCACGGCCCAGGCCCACCCGCAGATGCTGGCCACCGTGTGGGCAGTGATGAAGCCGTGGTTGCGCTGAGGCGCTGACGGGGAGGGCGGCCGAGGCGCCGGAGCGCCGGGGCGGGTACAGGCGGCGCGATGCCGTCGGGTTGGCCAGCCCGGCGCTAGATCGGATCCCAGGTGAACACATCGCCCGACCGGTCCAGCGCATAAAAGCTGGCGCTCAGCGCCGGCATCGCATGCGAGGCCACGGTCTCGGCCGTCCAGCCCTCACTGCGGTGCACGCTGCGCTCGGGCCGGGGCTGGCTCATCAAAAAAATCTCGTTGTTGCGCACCGCAAAAATCTGGCCGTTCACCTCACGCGCCGCGTCGCTGACCAAAAACACCGCCACCGGCGCGATCTTGGCCGGCGTCATCTGCTGGATGCGGGCCACGCGGGCTTTTTCTTCGGGCGTCTCGGTGGGGATGGCGCCGATCATGCGGCTCCAGGCAAACGGCGCGATGCAGTTGCTGCGCACATTGAACTTCTGCATGTCCAGCGCAATGCTTTTGCTCAGCGCGGCCAGCCCCAACTTGGCCGCCGCGTAGTTGGCCTGGCCAAAATTGCCGATCAGCCCCGACGTGCTGGTCATGTGCACATAGGCGCCGCTGCCCTGCTCTTTGAAGTGGCTGGCCGCCGCCCGGCTGACATAAAACCCGCCGTACAGGTGCACCTTGACCACTGCATCAAACTCATTGGCGCTCATCTTGTGGAAGAAGCGATCCCGCAGGATGCCGGCGTTGTTGACCACCGCGTCGATGCGGCCAAACGCATCGAGCGCGGCTTGCACCATGCGGTTGGCGCCGGCGTTGTCCGCCACGCTGTCGGTGTTGGCGGTGGCCTGGCCGCCCAGCGCCTTGATCTGCTCGACCACACGCTGCGCCGGGCCAGCGTCACCGCCCTCACCGGCCAGCGACGCGCCCAGGTCATTGACCACCACTTTGGCGCCCTGGGCGGCGCATTGCAGTGCGATGTCGCGGCCGATGCCGCCGCCGGCACCGGTGACCAGCACCACTTTGCCGTCGAGCATGCCACTGCCGGGTGATTGGAGGTCGGTCATCGTGGCTCAGTCCTTGGTGCGTGCGATCAAGACAGCGGTGCGCCGGATCGCCTTCAGGCTGGCGCGCAGGCAGAACAACGAAAACAAGCCGGGGTTCATCGCTTGCCGCCGTCCATCGTGCGGGCGATCAGCTCTTTCATCACCTCGTTGCTGCCGCCGTAGATGCGGCCCACGCGGGCGTCGGCATACAGCCGGGCAATCGGGTAGTCCATCATGTAGCCGTAGCCGCCGTGCAGTTGCACGCACTCGTCCACCACCTGGCCCATCATCTCGCTGACCCACCACTTGGCCATCGCGGCGGTGGCCAGGTCGAGCGTGTTGTTCAGTGATCTGACGATGCAGTCGTCGACAAAGCTGCGTGCAATCGACAATTTGGTCTGGCATTCGGCCAGTTTGAAGCGGGTGTTCTGCATCGCCATCAACGGCTTGCCAAAGATCTGGCGCTGCTGCACATAGGCCAGCGTCTCGTCGATGGCGCGCTGCATCGTGGCCACACCGCCCACGCCGATGATCAGTCGCTCACGCGGCAGCTGCTCCATCAACTGCACAAAGCCCCGGCCCTCGTCGGTGCCCAGCAACTGGTGGCAAGGCACGCGCATGTCATCAAAAAACAGCTCGGCGGTGTCCACCGTGTGCTGGCCCACCTTGTCCAGCAGCTTGCCGCGCCGAAAACCGGCCAGGCCGTCTGTCTCTACCATCACCAGGCTGATGGCTTTGCCGCCCTGCTCTTGCCCGGTGCGCACCACCACGCAGACCAGGTTGGCATGCAGGCCGTTGGTGATGAAGGTCTTGGCACCGTTGATGACGTAATCGCTGCCGTCGCGCCGGGCGCTGCTGCGGATGGCTTGCAGATCGGTGCCGGCACCGGGCTCGGTCATCGCGATGGCGGCCACCAGCTCACCGGTTGCCATCTTCGGCAGCCAACGCTGTTTTTGCGCGTCCGTGCCGTAGCGCAGGATGTAGTGGGCCACGATGCCCGAGTGCACGCTGTTGGAGAACCCGCCCGCCATCTTGTAAGCCAGCGCCTGGGTGATCACCACCTCATGGCCAAAGTGGCCACCGCCACCGCCGTAGTGCTCAGGGATGCTGGCGCACAGCAGGCCGGCCGCGCCCGCCTGGGTCCAGATGCTGCGGTCGGCGTGGCGCTGGGCGCGCCAGCGCGCGTCATGCGGCAGGCACTCACGGTCGGCAAAACGATGGGTGGTGTCGGCCAGCTGCTCAAGGTCACTGTCCATCCACGGCGGTTTGGGGATCACGATGCCCATGGTCGGCTTTCGGTGGGGCACACGGTCATTCACCCGCCTGAGACGGCCCGGGCGTGCGGTAGCGGAAGGTGCCCATCGCCTTGGCGGTCACCTGGCCGCCAGCATCGCGGATATCGGCCTCGCAAAAACACACCGATCGGCCCCCGCCGGTGGCCCGACCGGTGGCCACCAGCCGGCCCGCCGCTGGCCGCATGAAGGCGATCTGCATGTCGATGGTGACCACCTCGCGGCTGTAATCCACCTTGCTGAGCGCGGCATTGGCCATCGCGCTGTCCAGCAAGGCCATCACCACCCCGCCATGGCCACCGCCGTGGTTGTTCAGCAAATCCGGCCGCAGATCGAGCACCACCACGGCCACGCCATCCGACTCACTTTCAACACGTGCACCCAGCAGCGCCAGAAACGGGATGTGGCGGGCGCGGCCCGCAGGCGGTGCCGCCGGTGCCAGGTCGGGCGGCGGCGGGATGTCGGGCAATCCAGGGGTGGTGAGTATCGGCACGGGTCTCCGGTCGCGCTTGCGCGCTTTGCATCAGGCGATCAACGCGGGCATCCGCTGGCCACCGCCCGCTGACCATCACCCGTTGTCCATCGCGCATCGCCCATCGCCCATCGGCCCGGACGCCGACATACGCAGTGCGCGTGATCAAAGCGTAGATAGATACATCGCCTTGCCGTGGTGCACTTGTGACCGGTTCAACAGCCAGGTACTGATGGCCAGCCAGGTGCGCGTGATCACCACGCGCACCTGGCCGACAGTCGATCAGACCAGTTCGAAGCGATCGAGGCTCATCACCTTGTGCCACGCGGCCACAAAATCACGCACAAACTTCTGCGGTGAATCCGCGCACGCATACACCTCGGCCAGCGCCCGCAGTTGCGAGTGCGAGCCGAAGACCAGGTCAACACGGCTGGCCGTCCACTTGGTCTCGCCCGACTGGCTGTCGCGCCCCTCAAACAAGCCTGGCGAAGTGCCGGTGGGCTGCCAGGTCGTGTTCATATCCAGCAAGTTCACGAAGAAGTCGTTGCTCAGGGTTTCGGGCTTGCCGGTCAGCACACCCATGGGCGACACCCCGCTATTGGCATTCAAAACCCGCAGGCCACCCACCAGCACCGTCATCTCTGGGGCAGACAGCGTCAGCATCTCCGCTTTGTCGAGCAGCAATTCCTCGGCCGACCGGCGGTGCCCGTCGGCCAGGTAATTGCGGAACCCGTCCGCCGTGGGCTCTAGCACGGCAAAAGAATCCACGTCGGTCTGGTCTTGCGATGCGTCCGTGCGGCCCGGCGTGAAGGGCACTTGCACATCATGACCGGCACGCTTGGCGGCCTGCTCGATGCCGGCGCAACCGCCCAGCACGATCAAGTCGGCCAGCGAGATTCGTGTGCCGCCAGACTGCGCACCGTTGAAATCTTGCTGGATCTTCGACAACGCCTTCAACACCACGCCCAAGCCGACCGGGTTATTGCAGGCCCATTCTTTTTGCGGCGCGAGGCGAATGCGCGCGCCGTTGGCGCCACCCCGTTTGTCGGTGCCACGAAAGGTGGACGCCGACGCCCAGGCGGTGCTGACCAGTTGCGAAACTGACAACCCCGACGCGAGAATCTGGGTTTTGAGCGCGGCAATCTCGGGCGCCGCCACCAACGCATGATCAACCGGGGGCACGGGGTCTTGCCACAGTTGCGGCTCAGCGGGCACCAACGGGCCAAGGTAGCGCGACACCGGCCCCATGTCGCGGTGGGTCAGTTTGAACCAGGCTTTTGCAAAAGCGTCGGCAAACTCTGCCGGGTTCTGGTGGAAGCGCTTTGAAATTCGCAAATAAATCGGGTCAGTGATCATCGCGATGTCGGTCGTCGCCATGAACGGGGCGTGCTTGATGGCCGGGTCGTGCGCGTCCGGCACGGTGCGCATCGCCTCGGCATTCTTGGGCGCCCACTGCTTGCCACCACCAGCCCCTTTGATCAATTCCCACTCATGACCAAACAGGTTGTCGAAGTACCCGTTGTCCCATTTCACGGGGTTGTTTGTCCAAGCACCTTCCAGGCCGCTGCTGATGGCGTGGCCGCCTTTGCCGCTGCCAAAGCTGTTTTTCCAGCCAAACCCTTGCTGCTCGATCGTGGCCGCCTCGGGTTCGGGGCCGACGTGCGGGCCGGGGTCGGCCGCGCCGTGGCATTTGCCAAAAGTATGCCCGCCGGCCACCAGCGCCACCGTCTCTTCGTCATTCATTGCCATGCGGGCAAAGGTTTCGCGGATGTCTCTGGCCGACGCCATCGGATCGGGGTTGCCGTTCGGCCCTTCAGGATTGACATAAATCAAACCCATTTGCACGGCGCCCAAGGGATTCTCGAGTTCGCGGTCGCCGGTGTAACGGTTGTCGGCCAGCCATTTGTCTTCGGGGCCCCAATAGATATCCATCGGCTCCCAGACGTCTTCACGTCCACCGGCAAAACCAAAGGTCTTGAAACCCATGGTTTCAAGCGCACGGTTGCCGGCCAGAATCATCAGATCGGACCATGATATTTTGCTGCCGTATTTTTGCTTGATGGGCCACATCAGCCGCCGTGCCTTGTCGAGGTTGACATTGTCGGGCCAGCTGTTCAACGGTGCAAAGCGCTGGGTGCCAAACCCGGAGCCGCCGCGGCCGTCGCCAATGCGGTAGGTGCCAGCACTGTGCCAGGCCATCCGGATAAACAGCGGCCCGTAATGGCCATAGTCGGCCGGCCACCAATCCTGCGAGTTTGTCATCAGCGCATCAAGATCTTTCTGCAGGGCATCCAGATCGAGCGTCTTGAATTCATCCGCATAACAGAATTTGTCGCCCATGGGGCTGGCCAAAGGTGAATTCTGTTGCAGCGTTTTTAAGTCCAGATGGTCCGGCCACCATTTTTGATTGGTGCGCGCCGCCGTGTGCGTGGTGGCGTGAGAAGCGCCCATCACGGGACACTTGTCGATGCGTTTCATGACTTGGTCTGACATATCCTGCTCCTTGCAGTGAATAAACAATGGTGGCTGGCGTTGCGGGTATCCCAGCACAATGGCCGGGTGCT
>JANMKO010000102.1:0-1704 GCA_031372085.1 Betaproteobacteria bacterium | reverse complement strand
CAACTGGCCGGTTTTCTCGGCCAGGTACAGCAGGATGGCGCCCGACTCAAACAGCGCCAGCGGCTGGCCGCCCGGGCCGTGCGGGTCAACGATGGCCGGTATCTTGTTGTTCGGGTTGAGCGACAAAAACGCCGGTGATGTTTGCTCACTGGCTTCGAAACTCACCAGGTGCGGCTCGTAGGCCAGGCCAGTTTCTTCCAGCGCAATCGAAACCTTCACGCCGTTGGGCGTGGGCAGTGAGTACAGCTGCAAGCGCTCAGGGTGCCGGGCCGGCCATTTCTGGGTGATGGCAAAGGCGGACAGATCGTGCATGAAGTCCTCGTTTCTGTGGCGGGTTGATTGGGTTGGCGGATCAGGATCGAGGTGGGCCATGGCGGCCCGGATTCTGGGCTGCCCGGCCGACGCCGCCGGCTGGCAAGGGCTTGTCGGGCCCGCCCTAAACTCCCACGCGATGCAAGACACCCCGCCAGAACCGTTTGCCGCCTGGGTGGTCGTCTGGTCCTGCTTTGTGGCGCTGGCGGTGATTTTTGGGGTGTCGTATTCATTTGCGGCGTTTTTTGAGTCACTGGCCCTGGCCTTTAGCGCCCAGCGGGCGGATGTGTCGCTGGTGTTTGGGCTCTCTGGCCTGGTGTACTTTGTGCTGGGTGCCGGGGCCGGCTTGCTGGCCGACCGGTTTGGCCCGCGCATCGTGTGCAGCGCCGGCATGTTGTTCATCGCCGGTGGCTTGATGGCCAGCAGCCTGGCCACGTCGATGGCAGCGATCTACGCCGCCTACGGCGTGGGCATCGGCATCGGTGTCGGGCTGGTCTACGCCCCGGCGATTGCCTGTGTGCAGCCCTGGTTCACCCGGCGGCGCGGGCTGGCCGCCGGCATTGCCAGTGCCGGCATCGGCGCCGGCACGGTGGCCGTGCCGCTGGCCGCCAGCGCACTGATCGGCAGCCTGCAGTGGCGCGGCGCGATGCAGGTGCTGGCGCTGGGCGTGCTGGTGCTGGGGCTGGGCGCCACGCTGCTGCTCAAGCGCGCACCGGCGGCCACGGCGTCGGCCGGCGGCGCGGTGGCCGGCCACACGCTGCGCCAGGCGCTGGCCACGCCGGCCTTCCGCTGGCTGTATGGCATGGCGCTGCTGGCCAGCCCCAGCATGTTCATCCCGTTTGCCCATGTCTCGGCGGCCGCGCGGGATCTGGGCGTCACCGACGCGCGCGCCGTCGGCCTGGTCGGGCTGATCGGCATCGGCAGCCTGGTGGGGCGCTTTGCCATCGGCGCGCTGGCTGATCGCCTGGGCCGGCCACTGACGCTGATGCTGGCGCAGGCGGCGATGGGCCTGGCCTACGGGCTGTGGTACGGCGCTGGTGGTTACCCCGCGATGGCGGTGTTTGCGCTTTGGCTGGGGTTGAGCTACGGCGGCATCGTGTCGCTGATGCCGGCGCTGTGCATGGATTTGTTCGGCGCGCGGGCGGTGTCTTCGATCATCGGCACGCTGTACACCGCAGCGGCGTTTGGCAACCTGCTGGGGCCGTGGCTGGCGGGCGCGGTGTTTGATGCCCGGCACAGCTACGCGCCGGTGATCTGGGGCTGCGCTGGGCTGTCGGCGCTGGCCACCGCCGCCACCTGGCGCGTGCTGCGGCTGCAGCGCGGGGGCGCCGTGGCGGTGCCATCGGCGCCGGCCGCACCGCGATGAAGACCCTGTCTTGCGGCATCCTGCTG
>JANMKO010000096.1:0-6879 GCA_031372085.1 Betaproteobacteria bacterium | reverse complement strand
GCCAGGGTGCTGATGAGCGGGCTGGACTATGAGCGGGCGGTGCTGGCCGCCGGCCCCATCGGCATCATGCAAAGCGTGATGGACAACGTGGTGCCCTACATCCACGACCGCAAGCAGTTTGGCCAGAGCATCGGTGAGTTTCAGCTGATCCAGGGCAAGGTGGCCGACATGTACACCGTGCTGCAGGCCGGCCGGGCGTTTTGCTACACCGTGGGCAAAAACCTGGACAAGCTGGGCCTGGACCACGTGCGCCAGGTGCGCAAAGACTGCGCCAGCGTCATCTTGTGGTGCGCCGAGAAAGCCACCTGGATGGCCGGCGAGGGCGTGCAGATTTTTGGCGGCAACGGCTACATCAACGATTACCCGCTGGGCCGGCTGTGGCGCGACGCCAAGCTGTATGAGATTGGCGCCGGCACGTCCGAGATCCGCCGCATGCTGATCGGCCGCGAGCTGTTTGCCGAGACGATGTGACGCCCGGCCGCCGTGCCACCCCGGCTGCTTAAACTGTGCACTGCAACATAACTGCCCGATCTGCTGCCCGAGGATGGCCCACCATGAGCACCGACCTGCAAGAGCTTTTCCAGCGCAATCGCCAGTGGGCGGCGGCCACCGAGGCGCGTGAGCCGGGGTTTTTTACCCGGCTGTTGAACCAGCAAAGCCCGCAATACCTGTGGATCGGCTGTGCCGACAGCCGGGTGCCCGCCAATGACCTGGTGGGCCTGCTGCCCGGTGAGCTGTTTGTGCACCGCAACGTGGCCAACCTGCTGGTGCACAGTGACCTCAACGCCCTGAGCGTGGTGCAGTACGCGGTGGACGCGCTGATGGTCAGCCACATCATCGTCGTGGGCCACAGCAATTGCGGCGGCGTGCGGGCGGCGATGACCAACCAGCGGGCCGGCCTGGTGGACAACTGGCTGCGCCATGTGCAGGACGTGCGCGATGCTCACGAGGGGTTTTTGGCCGGCCTGCATGAGAGCCTGCGCGTCAATGCGCTGGTGGAATTGAACGTGCTGGAGCAGGCGCGCAATGTCTGCCGCACCACCGTGGTCAGCGATGCCTGGCATCGCGGCCAGTCGGTGGTGGTGCATGGTTGGGTGTACGGCCTGCACAACGGCCTGCTGGAGGATTTGAAGATCACCGCCACATCGGCCGACGACGTGGGCCTGGCCTATGACACCGCGCTGGCGCTGGTCAAGCAGCGCTACCGGCAGATGCAGACCCATCCCGGCGTGGCAGCACTTGCGGCGCCAGCCGACGAGGCCGATCCCGCCGCCATCCCAACGGCGGCCTGACGACAGCCGCCGCCCTGTGTTTCCGCACCGCCTGACCGACAGCCGCGCCTACGACATCGCCCAGGCGATGCTGGAGGGCTTCAACCGGCACTACCGCTTGTTCTCGGAGACCAACCACGCCGCCAAGCGCCGCTTTGAGCAGGCCGATTGGCATGGCCAGCAGCGCGCACAGCGTGAGCGCATCGAGTTTTACGACACGCGGGTGGGTGAGGCGGTGGATCGGCTGCAACAAGAATTTGACATCAGCCACCTGGCCGACGACACCTGGCAGCAGGTCAAGCTGCACTACATCGGCCTGCTGGTAGACCACCACCAGCCCGAGCTGGCCGAGACGTTTTTCAACTCGGTGACCACCAAGATCCTGCACCACAGCTACTTTCGCAATGATTTCATCTTTGTGCGGCCGGCTGTCAGCACCGAGTACATCGAGAACGACGAGCCGGCGTCACTGCCCACCTACCGCGCCTACTACCCCACGCGCGACACGCTGCGCGAGACGCTGCTGCGCATCGTGGACAACTTTCAGTTGCAGCGGCCGTTTCAAGACCTGGGCCGCGACATCGACGCGGTGCTGGCCGAGTTGCGCCGCCAGGTGGGCGACAGTGTGCGGCTGCGTGCCAACTTCCAGATCCAGGTGCTGTCGTCGATGTTCTTCCGCAACAAGGGCGGCTACATCATCGGCAAGATCGTCAACGGCTTTGCCGAGACGCCGTTTGCGCTGCCAGTGCTGCACGGGGTGGACGGCCAATTGGTGATCGACGCGGCCTTGTTCAGTGAAGACGATTTGTTGATGCTGTTCAGCTTTGCCCGTGCTTATTTCATGGTGGACATGGAAATCCCCAGCGCCTACGTGCAGTTTTTGCGCTCGTTGATGCCGCGAAAACCACGCAATGAGATTTACTCGGCACTCGGCCTGCAAAAGCAGGGCAAGAATCATTTTTACCGCGATTTTTTATACCACCAGCGCCACAGCAGCGACAAATTCGACATCGCGCCGGGTATCAAGGGCATGGTGATGCTGGTGTTTGATTTGCCGTCGTTCCCGTATGTCTTCAAGGTCATCAAAGATTTTTACCCGCCGCAAAAAGACACCACCCGCGAACTGATCAAAAGCAAGTATCTGCTGGTCAAAACCCATGACCGGGTCGGCCGCATGGCCGATACGCTGGAATACACCAGCGTGGCCTTTCCGCGCTCGCGCATCAGCGACGCGCTGGTGGCCGAGCTGACGCACTTCTGCCCCAGCCAGATCGAGATCGACGGTGATTCTCTGGTGATCAAGCATCTGTACATCGAGCGCCGCATGATCCCGCTCAACATCTACTTGCAAGACGCCTCACCCGAGCAACTGGGCCATGCGGTGGTGGAGTATGGCAATGCCATCAAAGATCTGGTGGCGGCCAATATCTTCCCGGGCGACATGCTGTGGAAGAACTTTGGTGTCACCCGGCACGGCAAGGTGGTTTTTTACGATTACGACGAGATCGAATACATCACCGATTGCAACTTCCGCCGCGTGCCCACGCCGCGCAACGAGGAAGAAGAAATGTCGGGCGAGGTTTGGTACACCGTGGGGCCGAAAGATGTTTTTCCTGAAACCTTTGCGCCGTTTCTGCTGGGCAACAGCGCCGTGCGTGAGGTGTTCATGAAGCACCATGCCGATTTGCTGGACGCGGCCTTCTGGCAAGGCCACAAAGAGCGCATCAAGGCCGGCTATGTGCATGATGTTTTCCCCTACGAACAGCACCGGCGTTTTGCGTCACAGCGGGTCAGTTTGAGCGATTAATGGGCCAGTCTGGCAGCGGTGGTTTACCCTTTGTGTGGGCCCGCCGCAGGCAGACCGGGCACGGGCCAATGCGCCTGCGCGCCGGGGGGATTGACGGCCCTCGCGGGCCACGCCGGCTGCGCCACTGCGCCGGTCGGTCTGTGCGGTACAAGACTTGCAAACTGGCTGCCGGTGCCGCTTGCTGGCGCAGCCTATCGGCCGCGCCCCGCGCCCCTGGCACACCGCCCCGGCTCATCGCCCGGGGTCGGCCTGGTCGGCCTACCTGCCGCCGCCAGTCAAACCCGCACTGATCTGTATCGCGCCGGCCCAGGCCGAGCGCCCCACCGACAATATTGGAGACATTCCATGACGATGCTTATTGCGCTGACTATTTCTATCGGATTGCTGGCTGTTGCCGCCACCTGGCTGTTTCTCGGGCCATTGGCCGCGTTGAACTTTCAAATCTGGCAAGCCTTTCTCGCCTGGGCCAGTTTTTATCACTGCGGCGGCAAAACAGATGGCTTTGTGAAAACCGTGGTCTGCATGAGCTTCGGCGCGCTGGTTGGCATGGGGTCGGTGTTGTTGATCGGCCAGTTGGGCGGCCTGGGCGTGCTGGCCGCGCCGGTGGCGGTGGGTATTGGCGCGGCGGTGATCGTGGCCGCTGCGCATCTGCCGCTGTTGTCAACCATCCCGTCCGGCGTCTACGGCTTTGCCAGCATCGCCGGGCTGATCCTGCTCAAACCCATGGCACCGATGGATGCCATTTTGCCCACCATCGGCTCAATCATTCTGGGCGCGGCGTTTGGCTATTTGTCAGAACTGATTGGCGGCAAGCTGGCCAAGGCCAGCTGAAGCGCCGGGGTGGGGGCCGCACCAAAGGTGGGCGGTCGCCGCTTACAGGCCGGCCAGGCCAGCCAGGCCGGCCTCACTTTGACGCGGGCCATGCGCTGCCCATGGTGTGGCGGCCTGCCGGCGTGGGTAGATTGGCGAGAATAGGTGCCTGCAACCCAGGAGCCCCCACATGGCCGAATCCATCGTCATCGTCTCTGCCGCCCGCACGCCCATCGGTGGCTTGCTGGGTGATTTTGCGTCGCTTGCCGCCTGGGAGCTGGGCGCCGTGGCCATCCGGGCAGCGGTTGACCGGGCAGGCGTGCCGGGCGACGCCATCGACGAGGTACTGATGGGCAATTGCCTGATGGCCGGCCAGGGCCAGGCGCCGGCACGCCAGGCGATGCGCCGGGCCGGCCTGCCCGACTCAGCCGGCGCGGTGACGCTGAGCAAAATGTGCGGCAGCGGCATGCGCGCCATGATGTTTGCCCACGACGCGCTGGCCGCCGGCAGCGCCACCGTGCTGGTGGCCGGCGGCATGGAGAGCATGAGCAATGCCCCGCACCTGATGTTTGCCCGCAAGGGTGTGCGCTACGGCGCAGCGCAACTGTTTGACCACATGGCCCTGGACGGCCTGGAAGACGCCTACGAGCGGGGCAAGGCGATGGGCGTTTTTGCCGAGCAGTGCGTGGACAAATACCGCTTCACCCGCGAGGCCCAAGACCAGTTTGCGATCACGTCCACCACCCGGGCCCGCCGGGCCAATGAGGACGGCAGCTTTGCCTGGGAGATGGCGCCCGTCACCGTGCCGGGCAAGGCCGGCGACATCACCGTGGCGCAAGATGAGCAGCCGCGCAAGGCCAAGCTCGACAAAATCCCGGGCCTGAAACCGGCGTTCAAGAAGGACGGCACGATCACCGCCGCCAATGCGTCCAGCATCTCTGACGGCGCGGCCGCGCTGGTGCTGATGCGCGAATCCACCGCCCGGCAACTGGGCGCCACGCCGCTGGCCCGCATCGCCGCCCAGGCGGTGTTTGCGCAAGAGCCGCAGTGGTTTGCCACCGCGCCGGCCGGCGCCATCCGCAAAGTGCTCAAGCAAACCGGTTGGGACGCCAAAAGCATCAACCTGTGGGAGGTGAACGAGGCCTTTGCGGCGGTGACGATGGCGGCGATGGCCGACTTTGATCTGCCGCACGACATCGTCAATGTGCACGGCGGCGCCTGCGCGCTGGGCCACCCGATCGGCGCCAGCGGCGCGCGCATCGTCGTCACCTTGCTCGGCGCCTTGCGCCAGCGCGGCCTGCGGCGCGGCGTGGCGGCGCTGTGCATCGGCGGTGGTGAGGCCACCGCGCTGGCGGTAGAGATGTTGTAGCCTGCGGCTTTGCCTGGCCACCGCCGGTGGGCCGGGCGTTCTGCTGGCCCAGGCCGCGCCGGCGGATTCATCCCGGCGCCAACCGCCAGCGCAGTGCGATACCACCAGGACAAAACCCCATGCTGCTCAGTGATGACCACCAGGCTGTGCAAGACGCGGTGCGCCAGTATGTGCAGGCCGAGATCACGCCCCGTGCCGCCGGCTGGGACAAAAGCCACCAATTCCCACGGGCGGCGCTGCGCGGTCTGGCCGCACTGGGCTGCTACGGTGTGGCCGTGCCGGCCGAGCATGGCGGCGCCGGGCTGGACTACCTGGCGCTGGCACTGATGCTGGAAGAAATCGCCGCCGGTGACGGCGCCACCAGCACCATCGTCAGCGTCAACAACTGCCCCGTCTGCTCCATCCTGATGGCGTTTGGCAACGCCGACCAGAAGCTGCGCTTTCTGGCGCCGCTGGCGCGCGGTGACATGCTGGGCGCGTTTTGCCTGACCGAGCCGCATGTGGGCTCTGAGGCCGGCGGGCTGACCACCACCGCCGCGCTGGTGGGTGACGAGTACGTGCTGAACGGCGTCAAGCAGTTCATCACCAGTGGCAAAAACGGTGACGTGGCCATCGTCATGGCGGTGACCGACAAAGCCGCCGGCAAGCGCGGCATCAGCGCCTTCATCGTGCCCACCAGCACACCCGGCTACACGGTGGCCCGGGTGGAAGACAAGATGGGCCAGCATGCCAGCGACACGGCGCAAATCTTGTTCGAGAACTGCCGCGTGCCGGTGGCCAACCGCATCGGCGACGAAGGCCAGGGTTTGAAGATTGCGCTCTCAGGCCTGGAGGGCGGGCGCATCGGCATTGCCAGCCAGGCGGTGGGCATGGCGCGGGCGGCGTTTGAGGCCGCGCTGGCCTACAGCAAAGAGCGCAAGGCTTTTGGTGTGCCGATCTTCCAGCACCAGGCGATCCAGTTCAAGCTGGCCGACATGGCGACAAAAATCGAAGCCGCGCGCCAGCTGATCTGGCATGCCGCCAGCCTGAAGGATGCCGGCCGGCCCTGCCTGAAAGAGGCCGCGATGGCCAAGCTGATGGCCAGTGAGATGGCCGAAGCCGTGTGCTCGGGCGCCATCCAGGTGCTGGGCGGCTACGGTTATGTCAGCGATTTCCCGGTCGAGCGCATCTACCGCGACGTGCGGGTGTGCCAGATCTACGAGGGCACGTCCGAAGTGCAGAAAATCTTGATCGGCCGGGCGCTGGCCTAAGCGGCGCGGTACCAGCCAGCGGCCGACGGCTGGGCGCATCGCCCATCGCGTGTCGAAAATCGTCAAACCGCATGTCGTCAATCCTGGGGGTGACCGCCTGCCACGCTGGCGCTTGCGCTTGCCTACACTGGACTGGGCACCCCCCGGTGGCCACCACTGAGCCCGCAGTTTGCCGGGCGCGATGCCCAGGAGGCCGCCGCATGACTCGATTGCGTTTTGCTTGGTGCTGGCTGGCCTGGGCCCTGGCCGGCGCCGCGTCGGCCGACGAAGGCATGTGGACCTTCAACAACTTTCCGTCCAGGGCGGTGCTGCAGGCCCATGGTTTTGAGCCCACCCCCGCCTGGCTGGACCACCTGCGCCTGGCGTCGGTGC
>JANMKO010000088.1:0-4047 GCA_031372085.1 Betaproteobacteria bacterium | reverse complement strand
TTGCGGGGCCTGGGGTTGCACGATCCCTACTTGCTTTGAGGCGGCGGGGATGGACGAGAGCACAGCAGTGACGGCAAACAAGGCATTGAGTGATGAGCTGCTTCGCCGGGTGGGCCGCAACCTGCTGATATTTCAGCAAATTGAGGGTTTGCTGAAATTTCTGCTTGCAAATCACCAAGGTGACGGAACGCCAGACAACTTCCTAGCCCGCCAGCAGGCGCTGGCGGAGAAGTTGAAAACGAAAACGATGGGCGGGTTGACCAAGCAGTACGCCGATGGCGTGCTGTCAGCCGCAGACGAGCCAGGCCCCGACCCCGAGGAGACGACCGAGGGTTGGTTCTCTTCTAGATTCACGGTGACGGGCAGCAGCGATTCCCACGAGTCCCAGCGCGCCAATATGCGGATGATGGTGGACGAGCGAAATGATCTGGTTCACCACTTTCTGCCGCGATGGCGACCCGACTCGACCGATCGCATGACAGAGGCATTGGCCTACCTGGACGAGCAGCGCGGCAGGGTGGTACCGATGTTTGAACACCTCAAGTCCGTCAGTCAGTCGATGCAGAAGGCGCGCCAACTGACGGCATCGTTGGTAGCGTCTGAGGGATACGCAATCGCCTTCGAGCTGGTCTGGCTACAGCAAAGTCCGTTGGTCAGCTTGCTTCGTGATGTCGCGCTTCAAAACCCGCGTGCCGATGGCTGGGCCTACCTTGCGGATGCTGGCCGGATCGCACGGCTTCGAGAAGCGGATGCGGTGCTGAACATGAAGGCGCGCTACGGTCACGCCACCCTCAAACGGCTGCTGGTGGCAGCGGCCTTGTTCGACGTGTTCGACGAACCCCTGCCGGGTAGTGGGTCCAGGACGATTTACCGCTTGCGCAGCGCAGACGTGCCGCTTCGCAGCATCAACCGCGATCCTCAATCACCATGTCCGCCAGCGACTTGACGCCGACGGGCGGGTCAGGCACCACCAACTGCGGCAGCAGCACTGGCTTGCGGCCGCTCCACTGGGCTGCGCCGGTGGCAAGCAGGGCCTGCAAGGCGCGACTTACCGGCGTCGCCACCCCAACTTTGCCCGCCAGCATCTTGTCGTTTGAAGCCACGATCAGCCCCCGCCGCCTCACCCCTGCCGCAGCTTGCGCGCCGCGTCCAGCGCAAAGTAGGTCAGCACGCCATCCGCACCGGCGCGCTTGAAGGCCAGCAACGATTCCATCATCACCGCGTCATGGTCGAGCCAGCCGTTGGCGGCGGCGGCTTTGAGCATCGCGTACTCGCCGCTCACCTGGTAGACGAATGTCGGCATGCGGAACTCGTCTTTCACCCGGCGCACGATGTCCAGGTAGGGCATGCCGGGCTTGACCATCACCATGTCGGCGCCCTCGGCGATGTCGAGTGCCACCTCGCGCAGCGCCTCGTCGCTGTTGCCGGGGTCCATCTGGTAGGCTTTTTTGTCGCTTTTGCCCAGGTTGGCGGCCGAGCCCACCGCGTCCCGGAACGGGCCATAAAACGCGCTGGCAAACTTGGCGCTGTAGGCCATGATGCGGGTGTGGATATGGCCATCGGCCTCCAAAGCCTGACGGATGGCGCCGATGCGGCCGTCCATCATGTCGCTGGGTGCGACGATGTCCACCCCGGCCCCGGCCTGCACCAGCGCCTGTTTTGCCAGCACCGCCACCGTCACATCGTTCAGGATGTAGCCGGTCTCGTCCAACAGCCCGTCCTGGCCGTGCGAGGTGAAGGGGTCGAGCGCCACATCGGTCAGCACGCCGAGCTGCGGAAACCGGTCTTTGATCGCCCGCACCGTGCGCGGCACCAGGCCGTCGGGGTTGGTGGCTTCGTGGCCGTCGGGCGTCTTGAGTTTGGCGTCGATCACCGGAAACAGCGCCATCACCGGCACGCCGAGCGCCACACACTGCTCGGCCAGCGGCAGCAGCCGGTCGATCGACAGCCGCTGCACACCCGGCATGCTGGCCACGTCGTGGGCCTGGCCGTGGCCGTCCAGCACAAACACCGGAAAGATCAGGTCACTGGCATGCAGCCGGTGCTCACGCACCAGCTCACGGGTGAAGGCGTCACGGCGCAGGCGGCGCGGGCGGCTGGCGGGGAAGGCGGGCAGGCGGGGCGTGGTCATGGCAGGGGCTTTGCGGGTGGATGGTTTGGCGGCGGGTGTGGCGCCGCCTTTGCAGCGCGTTTTGCAGGCCAGCAGCGTAGCGGCAAGTTGCGCAGGGGGTGATTTGGTCGGCAACATTTTGGTGCGGCCGCGCCTGAAACCTGCGGTTACAACCGGGGTGAGTCTGCTAATATCAATTCGGGTTGTGGGTCGCAAGACGCGCGCCCCCTGCTTTTCCTCCCTGAGCAGGTGCCGTAGCGCTTCACTGCGTCAAGGCTTACCGCCCCAGTCCTGGTGACTGGGGTTCTTTTTTTGGGGCCGCCGGATGGCGCTGCGCACCCCCTGCCTGGCGCGTCGCCGGGCCCGGCACAAGGCCTGTGCAAGCGGCGCGCCAACTCGGCAGCGTCGCGATAATCGGCCGATGAGCACGCCGTACCTCTGGATCAAGGCCTTTCACTTCGTCTTCATCGCCAGCTGGTTTGCCGGTCTGTTCTACCTGCCGCGCCTGTTTGTCAACCTGGCGATGGTGCCGGTCGACAGCCATGCCGAGCGCGAGCGGCTGTTGCTGATGGCGCGCAAGCTGTACCGCTTCACCAATTTGCTGATGGTGGTGGCGCTGGGGCTGGGTTTCTGGCTCTGGTTGGGTTACGGCGCCGGGCGCTTTTCGGGCAGTTATTGGCTGCATGCCAAGCTGCTGGGCGTGGTGGCGGTGATCGGCTACCTGCACCTGTGCCGCGGCCATCTGCGCCGCTTCGAGCGCTTTGAGAACCGCCGCAGCCACCGCTGGTTTCGGCTGTTCAATGAGGTGTCGGTGCTGCTGTTTGCCGCCATCGTGGTGCTGGCGGTGGTCAAGCCGTTCTGACGCCGCGCCCCGGCCGGGCCAGCTCGATGCGCAGCAACCGGGCCGTTGACCGCAGCTCGGCCGTGCCGCTGGCCTGGGCCTGGGTGGCGCTGATCGTCTATGCCAGCCTGTTTCCGTTCAGTGGCTGGCGCTGGCCGCCGGGCGTGGCGGCGTGGGAGTTGCTGCGCCTGCCCTGGCCGCGCTACTTCATCGCGTTTGACATCACCAGCAATCTGCTGGCCTATGCGCCGCTGGGTTTGCTGGCCGCCGTGGCCCGGCTGCGCCATGGCGCCCCGCTGGCCCGTGCGCTGGCCGGTGCGCTGGCGCTGGGCGCGGGGCTGTCGTATGCGATGGAGCTGACCCAGCAACTGCTGGCGCAGCGGGTGCCGTCGGCGCTTGATTGGGTGCTCAACACGGCCGGCACCAGCCTGGGCGCGCTGCTGGCGCTGCTGGCGCAGCGCCTGGGCCTGCTGCGGCGCTGGCAGGCCGCGCGAGAGCGCTGGCTGGAGCGCGGCCATGCCGGGGCGCTGGCCTTGCTGGTGTTGTGGCCGGCGGCGCTGTTGTTTCCCACGCCGATGCCGCTGGGGGTGGGCCAGGTGGGTGAGGTGTTGCGGGCCTGGCTGGCCGACGGCCTGGCGGATGTGCCGTGGGCCGCGCCGTTGTCGGACTGGCTGCTGCTGGCGTCGGCGCCGGCGCGGCCGCTGTCGCCGCTGGCCGAGGGCCTGGCGGTGGCGCTGGGCCTGCTGTCGCCGTGCCTGCTGGCGTATTCGGCCGCGCGCCCGGGCTGGCGCCGCATCGGGCTGGCTCTGGGCGCGGCCGGGGCGGCGGTGCTGGCCACCACCTTGTCCACCGTGCTCAATTTCGGGCCTGAGCATGCCTGGGCCTGGCGCACGCCCGGCGCCGCCATGGCGATGGGCGTGGCCCTGGGTCTGGCTTTGGCGGGCGCCTGGCTGCCGCACCGGCTGGCCGGTGCGCTGGCGCTGGTCTGCCTCACCGGCCTGGTGGTGCTGGTGCACCTGGCGCCCACCGACCCGTACTTTGCCCAAAGCCTGCAAGGCTGGGAGCAGGGGCGGTTTGTGCGCTTCCATGGCCTGGC
>JANMKO010000074.1:0-1610 GCA_031372085.1 Betaproteobacteria bacterium | reverse complement strand
GGGCAGCGGCAGGCCGCGCCGGGCCATCTCGGCACGCACCCGGTCGGGCCGGTCACTGACCAGGCCGTCCACACCCAGGTCCATCAGCCGGGCGATCTGCGCCGGCTCATTCACCGTCCAGGCCAGCACCTGCAAGCCCAGCGCGTGGGCCTGGTTGATCTGCGCGGCGTCCAGATCGGCGAAGTGCGCGCTCCACACCTTGCCGCCGGCCGCATGCACCATCGCCGGCACCGAGCCGTGGTCGCTGTGCGCAAAGCCGGCCGTCCAGGGCGATGCGCCCGCGCTGCCGGCGCCGATGGTGTCGAAGCGCAGTTGCTGGGCACTGAGGTAGACGGTGCCGATCTCGGGCGCCTCACGCTGCACCACCTGCAGCGTGCGCCAGTCGAATGACTGGATGCTGCTGCGGCGCGCCAGCCCGGCCGCGCGCAGCGCCGCGATCAGCGCCCGGGCAAAGGGCTCGGGCGCCAGCGTGTCGTCGGGTGCCAGCGGTGACAGCTTGGTCTCGATGTCAAACCGCACGTCGCCATTGCCGGCGCGCCGCACCAGCGCAAACAGCGCGTCCAGCGTGGGCAGGCGCAGGCCGTCCATCGGCTGCTGGTCGGCAAACTGCGCGGCGTAGCGGCTGCCGGGCCGGATGCGGCCCAGCTCGAAGCGGCGCAGCTCGGCCAGCGTGCTGTGGTGGATCAGCGGCCCGCGACCGGCCACGAACCGCCCGTCGGGCCCGCGTGTGATGTCGGGGTTCAGCGCCGGGTCGTGCGAGATCACCAGCACGCCGTCGCCGGTGATGCCCACGTCCAGCTCCAGCGTGCTCACGCCCAGGCTCAAGGCCAGCGCAAACGCCGGCAAGGTGTTTTCGGGCGCCAGGCCGCGCGCGCCGCGATGGCCTTGCAGGTCAAACGCCAGTGCCGGCTGAGCCAACCCGGCGCACCACAGGGCGGCCAGCAGCAGCGCCAGCGGGCGCGCAGTGCGGTGGCTGATCGCCCGCGCACTGCCAGGCCGGGCCGGCGTGCGACGCAGCCAGAACCGCCGGCCGGCTGGCGGGGCGGCCGGCTGGGCGGCCGGCGGCAACGCCGCTGGTGCAGGGTGTGTGGGGTCCATGCTGGCGCGCACTCGCTGGCTTTTTTGACGGACAAAATTTTAGGCGGCAGCCGCGCTGGGCCCACCGCGCTGGCCGAGAAACCCACGCCCTGCAACCCCGGGCAAGAACCGGGGCGCACCGGCCAGCGGATCAAGCATCATGCGCCGGTGTGGCCAGGCGGGCCCGGCCGCCTGTCTACCCGCCCGCCCAACCGGCCGGGGCCGCCAGCACCTGCACCTGCACCAGCGCCTGAACCTGCACCCAGGAGATTGATCGATGAAGCCCGCCACGCCGCTGCCCCCCTCCGGTCCCCCATCCGGGCGCCCATCCGTCCCCTCACCCGCCCCTTCTGCCGCCCGCCGCCGGGCCGCCGCGCTGTGCCTGCTGGCCCTGGGCACGGCCCACGCCGCTGCCGCTGGTACCGCCGCGCCCGCCGACGGCCAGCGCCTGCGCACCCGGGCGCTGGCCGCCACCTGCGCCCAGTGCCACGGCACTGACGGCCAGGCGGTGGCGGGCCAGGCGATGGTGCGGC
>JANMKO010000043.1:0-1747 GCA_031372085.1 Betaproteobacteria bacterium | reverse complement strand
CCGTCACCAGCATTGCGCCACGCTCATCGTGGCACCGGCGCCCACCGTGCGGTCACCCAGCTGGTTGTAGCCCAGCGTGCTGCACACATCGCCCACCTGCACGCCGCGCGGCGTGGCGCTGACGGCAAACCCGTCCAGCGTCTGGCTGGCGATGGTCAGCGTGTAGTGCCCGCCTGCCGACAGCGTGGGGTAGAGCCCGCCCGCGCCCAGCGTGGCGCCCACGTAGGTGCCGCGCTCGCTGTAAAAACGCTCCATCTTCTGCGCCAGCTCCACCAGCGCTTGCTTGCCATCGGCGCGCCGGCCCTTGGCCACCTGGCCCAGGTACGACGGGTAGGCCACCGACGCCAGGATGGCCACCATCGCCACCACGATCATCATCTCGACCAGCGTGAAACCGGCTGCGGCGCGGCGCTTCATGGCAACGAATCGACGTAGATCAGCACGATGCGGCGCTCGGCGGGCGGCGCTGCGGCAGCGGCGCCGGTGGCCCCCGGCGCCGGTCGGGCCTCGGGCTCCAGCCCGAAGCGCACCTGCATGCCGGCGCGCAGCGACCGGGCACCGGCCAGCGCCCCGCCACCGGGCGCCAGCACGCGCAATTGCGGGCCATGCAGCGGCACCGCCTTGCCGCGCACAGTGATGCTGCGGCCGTCGGCGTCTACCGCGTCGATGCGGGCGCTGACCAGCTCCGGCGCCGGTGCGTCGGGGCGGGCAGCGGGTGTGGGTGCGGGTGTGGATGCGTCGGTGAAAGCGACCTGGCGCCGGCCTTGCTCGGCCGTGCCGCCCGGGCCGGCGATGGCCGCAGCCTGGGCCGCGCCGGCCAGTGCCACCGTGGCCAACCCCAACAGCGCCAGCGTGGCGGTGGCCCGCCGTGCCCGGGGGGATGCGGCAGAAAACAGGGGACTCATTGCAATTGCTCCCAGGCCGCGCGGCGCGAGGTGGTGGGTTTGCCGGCCTCAGGCACCCGCACGATGCTGCCGTCGGAGGTGTTGATCATCTTGAACTCCAGTGCTTTTTGGTCCCCCGTGCCGCGCATGATGGTGGCCGCTGCCGGCACCGCGCCCACCTG
The DNA here is from genome assembly GCA_031372085.1 of Betaproteobacteria bacterium. Taxonomy (GTDB): domain Bacteria; phylum Pseudomonadota; class Gammaproteobacteria; order Burkholderiales; family Burkholderiaceae_C; genus Pseudaquabacterium. Next base: position 681 of record JANMKO010000043.1, on the reverse strand, counting down.
CACGCCCGACACCATCGTGCCGCCGATGTAGTCGGCACTGTTGATCAGGCCGTCGGCGTTGGTGTCGAGCGCGGCGCTGCGGTTGCCGGTGACCACGTCCACATCGATGATCCAGCCGTCGCCGCCGCCAGAGCAGACCACCGTGCTGGGGATCAGGCTGGACACCACCAGCCGGCCGTTGCGGATGGCGGCCTCGGTCACCACCCGCTCACCGCTGCTGGGCAGGTTGAGCCGCCAGCCCTTTTGGCCGCTGTAGTAGTCAGCCAGGCTGACGGCGTTGTCACCGGCCACCGCCGCGTCAGCGGCCTGGCCCACCGCATGGGTGCTGAGCCGGTAGGTGCTGCTGCTGACGCCCACCGCCGTGCTGACGATGGTCTGGGTTTGCAGTTGGGCCAGCGTCACCGGCGCGCCGTTGTCCCACAGGCCGTACACGGTCTGGGTGCTGCCGGCCGCGTTGTCATTGATGTCCACATAGCGCCCGGTGCCCACGGCCACCAGGTAGCCACCCTTCGGGAAGCGGGTGACATCGGGCCGGGCGGTGATGGCCTGGCCGGCCGGGGCCGAGAACAGCGGCAGCGGCGCGGCGGCGGTGCCGTAAGCCACCTTCCAGCCGGTGCTGGCGGCCGCGCTGATGTCGAACTTCCACAGCTTGCCGTACAGATCACCGGCATACACCGTGTC
>JANMKO010000011.1:0-1761 GCA_031372085.1 Betaproteobacteria bacterium | reverse complement strand
CGGTCAACAAACACATCGCGCTCGCCTTGGGTCGCGGTCATGATTTCAACCACGTAAACCATCTTGCCGCGCTTTTTCTCCACCGTCACGCCGGTCACCTTGCCAGGCATGGACTTCAGTGCGACGGTTTTGGCCTGCTCTTCGGTGATGCCGCCGGCCGCCGCCGGCCCCGGCAGCGCGGCGGCCGGCCCGGCGGGCCCGAGCAGCGCGCACGCGCCCAGCAGCGCGCAGGCAAACCGGCGGGTGGGCGAGCGATGAAACAGCGTGGTTGGCATGGGTGTGCTCCTGATCTGGCCGGGTGGTTGGGGTTGTCCGGCTCACTTGCCGGCGGTGGTGAAGGCGGTTTCGATGAAGGTGGCGTTGCCGTCTTTGGCCACGCTGCCGATTTCAAGCTTGTATTCAGTGGCCGGCTGCAAAAAACCCGCTGGCACGGCAAAAGTCGTGCTGCTGGCGGCCAGCCTGGCGCGCACCTCGCGGCCTGATTTCTCATTGACGATCACCACCACAAACGCGTCCAGGCCCTTGACGGCCGACCAGGCGATTTGCAGTGTCTGGTGCGGCACGCCGGTGGCGTCGGCCCGCGGCCGGACGAAAGCCGTGGCTTCTGGAAAGGCGTGGCTGAGCGTGGCCTTGCCGGCCAGCGCGGCGCCGTCGGTGCCGCGCCCGGTGAACGTGTACACCCCGGCCGGAAAATCAGCCTGCACCCGGCCGTCATTGGCCGGCTCGGGCGATTCAAGCGCCAGGTGGCGCAGGCCCAGCTTGGAGTCAGGCGCCTTGAAGTCGATCACGGTGCGGCCGTCGGGCGCCACCACCTTCAACGCGGCCAGGCCGGCCTTGCCGCCGGTGACCTCAAATTTCACCTCGGCGTCTTTGTCCAGCAGGTTGCGCTCGAGAAAGACTTTGACCCGTTCAAACGGCTCGTCAGCGTGCGCCGTCAGGGCGGCGGCGCTGAGCGCCAGTGCGATGAGGGTGCGGATCATGGCGTTCTCGGGTGGGCGGCGGGTTGGGGGCGGGTTGGGGGCGGCTTCGGCGTGCGGCGCGGGGGGTCGATGGTCATGGCGCCGCCAGCGCCGGTGCCGCCCGCCCCAGCCCGGCGCGCTTGGCGCTGCCCGCGCCAAACCGCAGGTACAGCGCCGGCACCACCAACAGGTTGAGCAGGGTGGACGTGACCAGGCCGCCCAGGATCACCACCGCCATCGGGTACTCGATCTCCTGGCCGGGCAGATCGCCGTAGACCACAAGCGGCAGGATGGCCAGGCCGGCCGCACCGGCCGTCATCAGGATGGGCGACAGCCGCTCACGCGCGCCGCGCATCACCAGTGCCAGGCCAAAGCGCTCACCCTCTTCGGCTTCCAGGTGCTGAAAGTGGCAGATCATCATGATGCCGTTGCGTGCCGCAATGCCCAGCACCGTGAGAAAGCCCACCAGCGAGCCGAGCGAGACCACACCGCCGGCCGCAAATGCCGCCAGCACACCGCCGGCCAGCGCAAAGGGCAGGGTGAGGAAGGTGATCAGCGCCAGCGGCCAGCTGCGGAACGTCAACTGAAGCAGCAGCAAAATGGCCACCAGCGCCAGCCCCGTGCCCAGCAGAATGCGCGCCCGCGCCGCCTTCAACTCGGTGTACTCGCCTTGCAGCACGGCGCGGTAGCCGAGCGGGAAGCTGATCTTGTCAAGCCGGGCCTGCACGTCCTGCGCCACCGACTCAAGATCGCGCTGGGCCACATTGGCCTGCACGTCCATGCGGCGTGAGCCGCCCTCGCG
>JANMKO010000285.1:0-13678 GCA_031372085.1 Betaproteobacteria bacterium | reverse complement strand
CTGGCCACCAGCGGCGCCGGCACGGTGGTCGTCAGCCTGACGGTGACCGACAGCGCGGGGGCGGCGCGCAGTGCGCAGGTCATCCTCACGGTGGCCGAGGTGCCGGTGGTGGTGATCACGCCGCCTGCGGGCGGTGGTGGCGGTGGGGGTGCGATGGGGGCGGGCTGGCTGCTGGGGCTGGCCACTGCGGTGGGGTTGCTGGGCCGGCGGCGCGCTGCCAGCTGAGCTGGGCTTCTGGGCTTTTTTGCTTCGGGGCGGCGGGCCCGGGCGTTTGCGGCCACGTGCGGGGCTGGTGCTCAGTGCCTGGGCTGGGCTGGGCTTGGCTTGGCTGGGCTGGGCTGGGCTGGGCTTGACTGGGCCGGGCCGGGCCGGGCCGGGCCGGGCCGGGCTGGGCTTGGACGCTGGTGGCTGCTGGCAGGTGCCGGGATTCGGCCCGGCGGCCGCCTCCCTTTCTTTTTGGCGAAAAAGAAAGGAAGCAAAGAAAAGCGCTTGCAAACAGTTTCTATGTCATGCGGGCCGACTGCGATCGGCACCACGCAGTACGGACTCGCCCGCCCGGCGGGCTCAGACAGGGGGGCGACTTTTTACCCGGGTGCCAACCTCCACTTTCTTCTCGGCAACGGGGTCTGCTCTTTTCTTGGGCGGCGGTGGATGCTGGGGGGGTTGTGCGGTTGATCAGCCCGGCGTTCGGCGCCCTCACCCCCGCCCTCTCCCGCGTGCGGGAGAGGGAGCAAGGCAAGGCACGGCGCGGACAGGGCAACGTGCTTTGCTCCCTCGCCCCCGGCACGGGGGAGAGGGCGGGGGTGAGGGGGCGGCCCCGACGCGCACCCCGTCAACTTGGCCGCCCAGGTGCGCCTCGGCCCCACTCACCCATCAAGTCGAAACCCTGTCTGAGCCTGCGGCGCAGGCGAGTCAGTACTGCGTGTTGCCGATCGCAGTCGGTCAGCGTGACATAGAAACTGTTTGCAAGCGCTTTTCTTTGCTTCCTTTCTTTTTCGCCAAAAAGAAAGGGAGGCGGCCGCCGGGCCGAATCCCGGCACCTGCCAGCCGCCACCAGCGCCCAGGCCACCGGCACGGCCCGGCAACCGAGGCGCGGCCGACGGGGTGTTGCCCCTTTCGCCTGCCACTTGCCCCCAACGTTGGGCAGGCTCGGGTGGAGGTTGAAGTCACAAATTGCGGTCCACGTTGAATCTGCATCCCAACCTGCCCCCAGGTGGGCGGCGGCGCCTCAGACGCCGGTCGTCAGCGCCTCGTCCAGCGCCTCGATCCAGTGTTTGACCGGTGTGGCCGTGCCGCTTTGCAAATGGCTGATGCAACCCACATTGGCCGAGACGATGGCCGTGGGTTGCAGCTCGGCCAGGTTCAGCAGCTTGCGATCCCGCAACTGGTGTGACAAGACGGGCTGCAGCACGCTGTAGGTGCCGGCCGAGCCGCAGCACAGGTGGGCCTCGGTCAGCGCCACGGCCACGTCAAAGCCCAATTCACGCAAACCGGCCTCCACCCCGCCGCGCAGTTGCTGGCCGTGCTGCAAGGTGCAGGGCGGATGAAACGCCAGCTTGCCGGGCACGGCCTGGGCCATGCGGGGCTTGAGCGTGGCCACCAGATCGGGCAGCAGCTCACTCAGATCCCGCGTCATCTCGCTGATGCGCACCGCCTTGGCGGCATAGGCCGGGTCGTGGGCCAGCGCGTGGCCGTAATCCTTGACGGCGGCGCCGCAGGCCGAGGCGTTCATCACCAGCGCCTCCACCGTGCCGGCGGCCACCAGCGGCCACCAGGCGTCGATGTTGCGGCGCATGTCGGCCAGGCCACCGGCCTGGTCATTCAAGTGGCTGCGCAGCGCACCGCAGCAGCCGGCGCCAGCAGCGACAACGGTCTGGATGCCGGCAGCGTCCAGCACCCGGGCCGTGGCGGCATTGATATTGGGCAGCATCGCCGGCTGCACACAGCCCGCCAGCAGCAGCACCTTGCGCGGGTGCTCACGCTGTGGCCAGGCATGGGCGCGCGGCGGGCTGGCGCCGGGCACCTTGTCTTTCAGGGCGGCCGGCAGCAGCGGCCTGGCCCGCTTGCCCAGCGCCATCGCCGGGCCAAACAACGGCGATGTCAAACCCTCTTTGAGCAGCCAGCGCACGGCGCGCTCGGCCGCCGGCCGCGGCACCTGCGCATCGACGACGCGGCGGCCAATCTCCACCAGCGCGCCGTATTGCACGCCGCTGGGGCAGGTGGTTTCACAGTTGCGGCACGTCAGGCAGCGGTCCAGGTGCTGCTGGGTGCTGCGGGTGGGCGCTGCGCCCTCCAGCACCTGCTTGATCAGGTAGATGCGGCCGCGCGGGCCGTCCAGCTCATCGCCCAGCAATTGGTAAGTGGGGCAGGTGGCGGTGCAAAAGCCGCAGTGCACACACTTGCGCAGGATGGCCTCGGCGGCCTGGCCGTCGGGCGTGCCAAGGTATTGGGGGGCAAGGGCGGTTTGCATGGCGGGCAGCAATCAGTTGAAGAAGAACAGAGCTAAAAAAAGCGCTGCAACACCGGCAGCAACAGCGCGACGAGCAGCGGCATCAGCAGCGCGGCCAGCAGCGCTTGCAGCCCCAACGCCATGCCGGCGTAGGCACCGGCATCGGGGTTGACCTGCATCGCGCGCGCCGCGCCGATGCCGTGCGACGTGGTGCCCAGCGCAAAACCGCGCACCTCGGGTTGATGGATGCGCAGCGCGTCAAACAGGTATTTGGCGCTGACCGCGCCCACCAGGCCGGTGAGCAGGGCAAACATGGCCGCCAGTGCCGGGATGCCGCCGATCTGCTCGGCAATGCCCATGGCCACCGGCGCCGTCACCGATTTGGGCACCAGGGTGCGCAGCACATCGGCCGGCAGGCCCAGCGCCCAGCCGATGGCCACCGCGCTGGCCGCTGCGCTGCCGCCACCGAGCAACGCCGCTCCCAGCAGCGCCAGGCCACGCTGGCGCAGTTGCGCCCGGCGCTGCCACAGCGGCCAGCCCAGTGCCACCACCGCCGGGCCCAGCAAAAAATGGATGAACTGCGCGCCCGAGAAGTAAGTGGGGTAGGGCGTGCCACTGAGGGTGAGCAGCAGCGCCAGCAGCAACACCGTCCAGGCCACCGGGTTGGCCCACGGCGCCTGCTGGCAGCGCTGGTAAAAGGCTTGCGCCAGCACATACGTCACCAGCGTGGCGGTCAGGCCGAACAGCGGCGTGGCCGACAGGTAGACCCAGAGCTGCACAAAATCCACCCGCTCGGCGGCCATGCCGATGGCAGCGGCCGTGGTCATGGCGGTGCCCCGGCCGGCTGCGCCGCCGGGCGCCGCAGCCAGGCGCGCAGCACCCAGGCGGTGACGGCCAGGCCGATCCAGGTGGACAGCGTGATGGCCAGCAGGATGCGCGCGCCGTATTGCGCCAGCAGGCCCAGGTGGGTGATCACGCCCACGCCCACCGGCACAAACAGCAGCGACAAATGCGCCAGCAAGGCGTCGGCGGCAGCCTCTACCGGCGCTTGCACCCGGCGCCATTGCAGCAGGCCGATCAGCAGCACCATGCCCAGCACCGGCCCGGGCAGGCGCAGGTGGGCCAGGCGGGCAATCGCCTCGCCCGCCGATTGGCACAGCAGCAACCAGGCCAGGCCTTGCAGCAGGTTCATGGGCGGGCCAGCGCGCGGGTGGTTGGCCCGGCCGGCAGGGTTTGATCGGCCTCGTCGGCCAGCCGGTAGTGCAGCACCCAGTAGTGCTGGAAGTCGATCCACTGCGCGTGCCGCGCCTGCGCGCCCAGCACGGCCAGCGCCTCGGTGGCGCTGGGGAAGTTCTTCAGCACCTCGTGCGCACTGCCGTCGTCCAGCGTGCGCTGCTGGTAGCGGTTGCCGTGGCCATCACGCCGGCTGATGGGCGTGCTGCTGCCGGCCACAAACCGGTTGTCCAGCATCACCACCGTGGCGCCGGGCGCCAGGCGGGCGTGCAGCGTTTGCAGCCAGGGCTGCAACCTGGCCAGCGGCACGTGGCTCCACCAGCAGCCGGCAAAGGCGGCGTCGAAGGGTTCGTCGCCCAGGCCGGCCAGGGTGTAGGCATCGACGGTTTGAAACTGCACCGTGCCGGCTGGCATCGGTTTGGCCTGGGCGATGGCCATCGTCTCGGGGTTCAGGTCAGTGGCGCGCCAGTGCGCCGCGCCGGCCGCGCCGTGCGGCGTCCACCAGCCGGTGCCGCAGGCGATCTCCAGCACCCGCCGGCCGGTGAACCGGCCGCGCAGCCAGGCTTCCATCAACCGCAGATCGGCCTGGCGTTCTGGCTTGAGGTAGACGCGCTCGTAGACGGCAGCGCGCCGGGCGTAGTAGGCGGCCATGCTGGCCGGCGTGGCGCGGGCATCGCACGGGGCGGGCTCGGCTGCGGTGGTGGCCATGGCCGTGTGAGGGGCGGCGGGCGCCAGGATCACAGCCCGGCGTACAGCCGCCCAGGGTTGAAGATGCGGTCCGGGTCGAACGCGGTCTTCAATTCTTGATGGATGCGCAGCAGCGGCGGCGCCAGCGGTGCCAGCGCGCCGCCGGTTTTGTCGCCCCTGAACACGCTGGCGTGGCCGCCGGCCTGCGCCGCCGCGTTGCGCAGCACGGCGCCGGGCGCGCTGCTGACGAGCCAGCGCTGGGCGCCGCCCCATTCCACCAGTTGCTCACCGTCCAGCAGCAGCGGCGCGGCGGTTTGCGGCACCGACAAGCGCCACAGCGTGGCACCTGCCGCCACCGCCACCGCGCTGCGGGTGAAAAACTCGTCGGTCTGGTCGCGCAGGCCGGCCCAGAAAGCCGCCGCCTGCGCCGGATCCACCACCTCGCCGCCCAGTTTTGTCACCGCCGACTGCACGGCGGCCGCCGCGCCCGACAGCCGCAGCACCAGCCGGCCGGCCCACCAGGCGCTGGCGTTGATGGGCAGCGGCTGGCCGCCCCAGGTGTTGAGCTGGCGCAGGGCGGTGGCCTCGTCGATGTCAAAGCGCAGCGTGGCGCTGGCCACCGCCACCGGCAGCACCTTGAGTGAGACCTCACAGATGACGCCCAGCAGCCCCATCGACCCGGCCAGCAAGCGCGACACGTCATAGCCAGCGACGTTTTTCATCACCTGGCCGCCAAAGCTCAGCAGCTCGGCCCGGCCGGTGAGCAGGGTGGCACCCAGCACGTAGTCGCGCAGCCCGCCCACGGCGGCACGCGCCGGGCCGGCCAGGCCGGCGGCCACCATGCCGCCAACGGTGCCGCCTTGCGGCGCCGTTTCGCGGGATGTGCCGCCCGGCGGCGCCGTTTCTTGGGATGTGCCGCCCGGCGGCGCCGTTTCTTGGGACATGCCGCCCGGCGGTGCCGCTTCACCGGCCCTGCCGCCGGCCGCAAAGCGCGGTGGCTCAAACGGCAGGCACTGGCCTTTTTCGGCCAGCGCCGCCTCCAGCTCGGCCAGCGTGGTGCCGGCGCGCACGGTGACCACCAGCTCGGTCGGCTCGTAGCTGCTGATGCCGGTGAGTGCGCCCGTCGGCAGCGCCAGCCCGCTGGGCGCCTCACCGTAAAACGCCTTGGTATGGCCGCCGGTGATGTTGAGCGGGGTTTTGTCGGCGCGGGCGGCGCGCACCCGATCGATCAAGGCCTGCATCGCGGCGGGCAGGGGGTCTGCAACCATCATCAAATTCCGTTGTCCGACAGGCGCTCGGCCTGCACCCGGGTCTGCACCCGCACTTTGTCGCGCTCGATGATCTGGCGGAACGCCTCGCTGGTGGTGGCCCAGTCCACCACATCCACCCGCCACGGCAGATCGGATTCGGCAAAGGCATCGCTCAGCCGCGCCAGCACCACCCAGCCCAGCGGCTGATCGCTGATCACCGCCAGGTCCAGGTCGGAATGCGGTTTGGCCGCACCCTTGGCGCGTGAACCGAAGGCCCAGACCTCATGCTGTGGCACCCACTGCTGCAGGATGTTGTGCACGATGGCCCGGTGCGCCGGCAGCACGCCATGCAAGCGCTCAGGCACCACGCCAATGCCGTTTTCCAGCGACGTGATCGCATGGCGCAGGGCGCTGAGGTCAAGGCGGTCAGTCGTCACGGCGTGCTGCGGGCGTCAAAACCGCGCCAGCTCAGGAAACGGCAGCAGGCCGCGCTTGACATGCACCCGCCCATACTCCGCGCAGCGGTGCAGGGTGGGGATCACCTTGCCGGGGTTCAGCCCGCCGGCCGGATCAAACGCGCGCTTGACGGCAAACATCTGCTCACGCTCCTCGGTGGAGAACTGCACGCACATGCTGCTGAGTTTTTCAACCCCCACGCCGTGCTCACCGGTCACCGTGCCGCCCAGGGCCACGCTGGTCTCCAGGATGTCGGCGCCAAACAGCTCGCAGCGGTGCAGCTGGTCGGCGTCGGCGGCGTCAAACAGGATCAGCGGGTGCAGGTTGCCGTCGCCGGCATGGAACACATTGCAGCAGCGCAGTTGGTATTTTTTTTCCATCGCCGCGATGGCGATCAGGATGTCGGCAATGCGTTTGCGCGGGATGGTCGAATCCATGCACATGTAATCGGGGCTGATGCGCCCGCTGGCCGGAAAGGCGTTTTTGCGCCCGCTCCAGAAGGTGAGCCGCTGGGCCTCGTTCTGGCTCACCGCCAGCCGGCTGGCGCCGTGCGCCAGCAGCACCGCCTGCATGCGGCCAATCTCCTCGGCCACCTCCTCGGGTGTGCCGTCGCTCTCGCACAGCAGGATGGCCGCAGCGTCCAGGTCGTAGCCGGCGTGCACAAAATCTTCGACTGCCGCTGTCATCGGCTTGTCCATCATCTCCAGCCCGGCCGGGATGATGCCGGCGGCGATGATGGCCGCCACCGCATCACCGGCGCGCCGGATGTCGTCAAAACTGGCCATGATGCAGCGCGCCACCTGCGGTTTGGGGCACAGCTTGACGGTCACCTCGATGGTCACGGCCAGCATGCCCTCGCTGCCCACCACCACCGACAGCAGATCCAGCCCGGGGGCGTCGAGTGCGTCACTGCCAAATTCAACCGGCTCACCGTCGGCAGTGAAGCCACGCACTTTGAGCAGGTTGTGCAGCGTCAAGCCGTATTTCAGGCAGTGCACGCCGCCGGAGTTTTCAGCCACATTGCCGCCGATGGTGCAGGCGATCTGGCTGGACGGATCAGGGGCGTAGTACAGCCCATGCGGCGCCGCCGCCTCGCTGATGGCCAGGTTGCGCACGCCACACTGCACCACCGCCGTGCGCGCCAGCACATCGAGCTTGACGATGCGGTTGAACTTGGCCAGCGACAGGATCACACCCAGCGCATGCGGCATGGCGCCACCGCTCAAACCGGTGCCGGCGCCGCGTGCCACCACCGGCACGCCCAGCCGGTGGCAGGCCTTGAGCACGGCCGCCACCTGGGCCTCGGTCTCGGGCAGGGCCACGGCCAGCGGCAGCGCCCGGTAGGCGGTGAGGCCGTCGCACTCATACGGCACCGTGTCTTCACGGCGGTGCAGCAGCGCGTGCGCCGGCAACAGGCCCGACAGCGCGGCCACCACCTCGGCCTGGCGGGCGCTGCGCTGGGCAGCGGTGGGCGGCAAGTCAGCCGGGGCTTGCAGCACGGCGGGGGCAACAGCGGCATTCATCGATCAGTCTCCGTGCATCAAGGATCACAAACGCGCAGTGTGCCCACACGGCCAGCCGCGCTGCCGGCCCGGGTGATTTGACCCTGCCGGGGCGCAGCGCGGCAGGCGCGGGGCTGGTCGGCCCGTCAAATCAGCGCACCGCCATCCGTGAATCGCCAGCCGTGAATCGCCATCCGTGAATCACCAGCCGTGAATCACCAGCCGTGAAGCGCCCTCAGTGAACCACCATCAACGTGAACGGCCACACATAAGCCTGCATCGTCACATACAGCCCCACCAGGCAGGCCAGCGCGATGGAGTGGAAGAAGACGTAGCGCAGGATGTCGCCCTCGTGGTTGAACCAGCGGGTGGCGGTGGACGCCACGACGATGGATTGCGCGTCGATCATCTTGCCCATCACCCCGCCTGAGCTGTTGGCCGCGCCCATCAGGTTGGCGCTCAGCCCCAGCTGCTCAGCCGCCACCTTCTGCATGCCGCCAAACAGCACGTTGCTGGCCGTGTCTGAGCCCGTCATCGCCACGCCGATCCAGCCCATCAGCGTGCCAAAGAACGGGTAGAACACCCCCGTGTTGGCAAACGCCAGGCCGAGCGTGGTGTCGGTGCCCGAGAAGCGGGTGAGCGTGCCCAGGGCCAGCATCAGCACGATGGTCAGCAGTGAGTAGCGCACCAGCCACAGCGTGCGCAGCCAGGTTTTGACGATTTCGACCGGGTGGTACTTCATCACCAGCGCGCCGATGACGGCCGACAGCAAGATGCCGGTGCCGGTGGCCGACAGCAGGTTCAACGTGTACACCGCCGTCTCGAAGTGCGGCGTGGGCACCACCGGCGGCACTTTCTGGATCAGGTTGTGCAGGCCGGCAATCGGGAAGGTGGGCGCAAAAATGCCGTTCAGGTAGGTCTTGACCACCGGCAGGCCCCAGACAAAGACGAACACCGTGAGGATGGCCCAGGGCGTCCAGGCGCGCACCAGATCGGCCTGCGAATGGCGCACCGGCGCCCGGGGCGGCTTGGCCTCGGCAGCGCTGATGTCGCGCCCGCGCATCGTCGGTGAGGTCCAGATCTTCTTCGGCTGCCAGACGCGCAAGAACGCGATCAGGCTGACCATCGAGACGATGGCCGCGATGATGTCCACCAGCTCGGGCCCGATGAAGTTGCTGACCAGGTACTGCGGGATGGCAAAGCTCAAGCCGGTCACCAGGATGGCGGGCCAGATTTCCAGCATGGCCTTGCGCCCGGCAAAGGCCCAGATCAGCCAGAACGGCACCAGCAGCGAGAAAAACGGCAGTTGCCGGCCGATCATCGCGGTGACCTCCATCAGGTCGTAGCCGTGCACCTTGGCCAGCGTGATCACCGGTGTGCCCAGCGCGCCAAACGCCACCGGCGCGGTGTTGGCGATCAGGCTCAGCCCCGAGGCCGCCAGCGGAGAGAAGCCCAGGCCGATCAGGATGCCGGCCGTCACTGCCACCGGCGTGCCAAAGCCGGCCGCGCCCTCAAAAAACGCGCCAAAGCAAAAGGCGATCAGCAGCAGTTGCAGGCGCCGGTCTTCGGTGATGCCGGAGAGTGAATCCTGCAAGATCTTGAAGCTGCCGTTTTGCTCAGCCAGTTGCTGCAAGAAGATGATGTTGAGCACGATCCAGCCGATCGGCAGCAGGCCGGTGAAGCCGCCAAACATCGCCGCGCGCCCTGCCATGTCGGCCGGCATGCCGTAGGCCAGCACCGCCACCGCCACGGCGGCCAGCAGGCCCAGGCCGGCGGCAATGTGCGCCTTGATGTGCAAAAACCCCAGCGCCACCAGCATCACCACCACCGGCACGGCGGCCAGCAGGGTGGAGATGATCATGTTGTGGAACGGGTCGTAAATCTGCTGCCAAACCATGGTTTGTCTCCTCGGGTGACGAATCGGGCGCGGACATGCCGTGACCATCGGCCGGCGGCCGGTGGCCGGTGCGGTGGCGGACATCCCTCGCGCTGGACGGCATGGTCAGGCCACGCACGCCGCGCCGCGTGAAATCTGGCGCGCTTTGGTGTGAAGGTTTTTCACGCTGTCAGTGGGTGGTCAGGTGGATGTCGGCAGGGGGCGTCAGCGGGATGTCAGCGCGGTATCTGCGGGTTGGCGGCGCACCCGTCACGCTCGCGCAGCGCGCCGGCCAGCCAGTCGACAAACGCCGCGCACTCCCAGCGCGCCAGCGTGCCAGGCTTCCAGCACAAAAAATGGTGGAACGGTGAGGCCACGCTGCGCGGTGACAGCCGCACCAGGCGGCCGCTGTCCAGCCAGTCGGCGGCCAGTTTCAGGCGCGTCAGCGTCACGCCAAAGCCGGCCGCCGCCGCGTCCAGCATCAGCCCCACGTCGTTGAACTGGGCGCCCTCGCGCGGCTCGGGCAGCGCGATATCGCAGGCCTGGAACCACACCGTCCACGGCACCAGCGGGCTGCGGATCAGCCGCACCCGGGCCACCTCGTCAGCGCGCTCGAAGTGCTGGTCAAACGGGCCGGCCTCGGCCAGGTAGTCGGGGCTGCACACGGGGCACACTGCGTCGGTGAGGATGCGCAGCTGCTCGACGCCCGGGTACGGCCCGGGGCCGAAGCGCACTTCCAGATCGGCCTCTTCGGCCTTGACATCGAGCAGCGGTATGGCCACCTGAAGCACCAACTCCACCTCGGGGTAGGCGCGGCGGAAGGCGGCCAGCCGGGGCAGCAGGACCTGGCGCGAGAAGGTGGGTGTCACTGCCAGGCGCAGGCGGGTGACCGGCGCCGCGCCGTCGGCCGCGCTGTCGGCCGCGCCATTGCCCAGGCCAGGCTGGCCCGGCATCTGGCGCAGCGCCGTCAATGCCTGGCGCACCTGGGCCAGGTAGTCGGCGCCCGGTGCGCTGGGGCTGAAATCATGGCGCGCAAACAGCCGCACGCCGAGTTGGGTTTCAAGCTGTCGCATGCGGTGGCTCACCGCGCTGGGCGTCACGCTCAACTCATCGGCCGCCGCGCTGACGCTGCGCAGCCGGGCCAGCGCCTCAAACGCCAGCAAGCACTGGATCGGCGGGATGCGGGGCGGGGCCATGCGCCGGGCTTGCGGGGGGCTGTTGCGAGACGCGGCTGCCGGTCAGGGCCGCGCCTGTCAGTGCGCCACAAACACCGTCAACACCCCGGTGTAGCCGTACAGGTGGTGGTGGGCAATCTCACCGCCGGCAAAAAAGCCCACCAGCGGCACGTCGCCCAGCGCGTGCTGCACGATCAGCGCCTCGGCCGACGGCGCGCCAAAGTGCGGCCCGCCACGCCCCGAGCACGAGACGTAAACCGCCCCGGCGATGCGCGCTGCGGCCGGCACCGGGTGATCCGCCGCTGCGGCGGCGCGGGCCGGCGCCGGGGTGCCCGCTGCGGCCTCGGCGTCGGCGTCCACCTCGGCCTCGACCTCGTCGCGGATCTCGGTGCAGATGCGCACCAGATCACGCCGGGCGGCGGCCACGTCGCGGCGGCAGAAGGCCAGTTGCTGGCCCACGACGGCCTGCTCGGCGATGGCGATGCCCTGGCGGGCCGGGTCGATGCCGACCAGGTGGCGCACCCGGGTGTCGGCGCCAAACTGGCCGCCGCGCGACAGCATGGCCTGGTCGCCGTCGGTCAGCCCCACCAGCGTGTCGCGCAGCGCGGCCAGCGCGGCCTGCGGCTGCTGCAAGCTGATGCCCAGCTCACCCAGCAGCAGCGGCAACGCCGGCTGGCCGTCCAGCGCCAGCACCAGGTTGCGCTCGGCGGCGCTGATGCGGCGCGCCGGGCCCAGCGGCTGGCAGCCCTGGGTGACGCGCGACACCACGCGCCAGCCAGGCGCCGGGCCGGGCTCGAAGCCCACGCCCGACAGGCCACCGTCGAACACCGCGTCGGCGATGTGCAGCCGGCGGCCGCGTGACGCGCTGAGGCCGCCAAACAGGTAGCCGCTGCGGGTGCGGCCGGCCAGCTCGGTGACGAGCTCGGGCAGGTCGTGGGTGGTGGGGTCGGCATGCACCTGCGCGCTGTGGGCCCAGCCGGCGGGCAGCGGCTGGCGGCCGTTGAAGAGGCGAAAACCCGCCTGCGGCAGATCACTGAGCATCAGCACCAGCGCCGGCTCGTCCAGGTATTCCACCCCGCTGGCCAGCACGCCCACGCCCACATTGCCCACCCAGTGCACACCGGGCCAGCGCTGCTGCAGCGCCGCCAGCAGCGCGTCGGCCTGCGGCGCCAGCTTGTCGGTGAGGTAGACCCAGCCCAGGGTGGCCACAAACGCCGGCCGGTGCGCCGCGCGCTGGGCGTCGATCTGGGCGGCGGCCAGCGCCAACGCACCGTGCGCGTCGGGGTGGGTGGCGTGGCCGGTGATGAAGCGGGGCATGGGCGGGGCCGCTGGGGGTGGGCGGGTCAGCCGGGCAGGTCGGCCGACGGGTCAGCCCAATTTGCCGGTGCGAGGCTTGCCGGCGCTGGTTTTGCCGGCGGCTTTGCTGGCCGTTGCCTTGACCGCCTGCTGGACCGCCGCGCCAGCCAGTGACTGCGCGGCCGACGCCGCACCCTGCGCGGCCGCCATCGGCATCGCGCTGGCTTTTTTCATCGTCTCGCCGGCGGCAGCCAAGCCTTGCTGGACCAGCGCACCGGCGCTGCTGTCTTTCATCGCGTTGGCCGCCAGCTCGGTGAACTGCTGGGTCAGCGCGCCCCACCATTGCATCGGATCGACGACGCCGGCCGGGGTGGCGGCCGGGGTGGCGGCCGGTGTGGCGACGGACGCGGCAGGCGGCGCCGCCGTGCCGACGGCGGCTGGTGCCGGCTCGGGCAGGCGGATCTTCAGCGATTCGGTCAGGTCGGCAAACGACACATTCATCGTCTTCAGCGTGCTCAGCGTCATGCGCTGCACCTCCAGCGCCTGGATCGTGGTGCCCAGCAGGCGGGCGTTCTGCTCCAGCCAGAACTGCACGGTGCGCAACTCGCCGATGCGCTTTTCAATCGCCTCCGGGTCCATCGTTGGCGCGATCCACTGGCCGACGCCGGGCATCGCGGCGCCGGCATTCTTGACCAAGCCTTGCAGAAAATCGAAGCCGGGCACCATCTTGGCAAAAGCGCTGGCGGGGTCGGTCATGGCGTCTCCTCGGGGGTGGGTCTTGTCGGGCGGGTTTTTTGCCCGGGTGGGCTGCTTTGCGATGCCGATGGTAGCCCCGGCCGTGCGGCTGCGGGGGCCTTCAATCAGCGGCGGGGCGCAGCCGCAGCACGCCGCCTGACTGGCTGAAACTCAGCTTGCCCAGCACGTCCATGCCCAGCAGTGGCGCGCCCAGCGCCGGCAGCACGGTGATCGGCAGCCGGTCCACCCGCACGCCGCCCTGCAACAGCAAGTCGGCACGCGCCGACCAGCCCTGCACCGTGCCACCGGCGGTGGACGATTGCACCCGGCCTTGTGGCACCAGCCCGGCTTGCCGGGCCAGCGCCTCGGGCAGCGCGCTGCGGGTGGCGCCGGTATCGACCAGAAACTCCACCGCCAGGCCGTTGACTTGCCCCGGCCAGTGGAAGTGGCCGTCCGCCGAGCGCCGCAGCTCGATCACCCCGCCCTGGCTGCTGAACTGGCTGCGCCGCTGCTGCGCCTGCCAGGCCTGCACCGCCAGAAACACAGCGGTGCCCAGCACCAGCCACAGGGTGATGTGCTTGAGCGTGCGCGGAAACTCGGTCATCACCCAACGATGCCATGGAACGCAGCAGCCGCCCGCCGGCCCGGTGGTACAAGCCGGCGCAGGGAGAGCGACATGGGCCAACCGATGAAATGGCGGCGTGCTGGCGTGGATGCAGTGACGGCGGCGGCTGCGGCTGCGGCAGCGGCTGTGCGGGCGGTCTGGCTCGCCGCCTTGCTGACCCTGCCCGGCGCGGCGGCCGCCCAGGCCCTGCCAGCGCCCGCGCCCGCCGCCGACGGGCTGCTGCCGGTCGAGGCTTTCTACCGCCATGCCGATCTGCACGACGCGCAGTTGTCGCCGTCGGGGCGGCGGCTGGCGGTCAGCGTCAACCGGGGCGACCGGGTCGGGCTGGCGGTATTTGACCTGCAGGGCCAGGCCGCGCCGCTGACGGTGGCCCGGTTCGGCGATGCCGATGTGC
>JANMKO010000274.1:0-2468 GCA_031372085.1 Betaproteobacteria bacterium | reverse complement strand
TTGCAGACCGAGCGCCATGAGTACGTGGATGGTGAGATTTACGCGATGGTCGGCGCACTCAGCACGCACAACACCATCACGCTCAATGCCTACACGTTCTTGCGCTCGGCATTGAATGGCACGCAGTGTCGTATCTACTGTATGGACGTAAAGCTTCGCATCAACACCAAGGGTGACTTCCTCTACCCCGACTTGATGGTCACATGTGACCAACGTGATCGTCCGTCCGAGGAAGACCGATTCAAGCGCCACCCCTGGCTGGTAGCCGAAGTGTTGAGCGACAGCACCGCCGCCTACGACCGGGGCCGTAAATTTGAGCTGTACCGGGGCATCGACACCTTGACGCACTACCTGCTGATCGAGCAAACCCGGCCCTACGGCGAGTTGTTTGTCAAGAACGACCAGGGCAAGTGGCTGTTTGAGCCGCTGCAAGCCGACAGCGAGATCAACATCGAACGCCTGGGCCAGCCGTGGCCGGTGGCCACGCTGTTTGAGCAGATCGATTTCACGCCGGCCGCAAATCCGCCCGCCGCTTGACCGCCTGCCACCGCAGCCCATCCACCCCTCTCGTCTGCCCCCCATGGCCCGCACCGACACACCCCAACCCCAACCCACCGCCCTCACGCTGCACCAGGCGTCGCGCATGCTGGAAGTCGGCTTTGACGACGGTGCGCTGTTTCGCATCCCGTTTGAGCTGATGCGCATCTACTCCCCGTCGGCCGAGGTGCAAGGCCACGGCCCCGGGCAAGAAGTGCTGCAAACCGGCAAGCGCGCGGTGGGTATCAGCGGTATTGAGATGGTGGGCCACTACGCCGTGCAACCCACCTTTACCGACGGCCACAACACCGGCCTGTTTGCCTGGCCCTACCTCTACAAGCTGGGCGCCGAGCAAGCCGATTTGTGGCAGCGCTACGCGCAGCGCCTGGCCGATGCCGGCATCGACCGCGATGCCCCGATGACCGACAAAGCCGGCGGCGCTTGCGCCAGCCATTGAGGAGCAGCCATGTCCGATCTTGTCACCGAACTTGCTGACCGAGGCCGGTCTTTGCCGCCAGAGGAGCGGGTGCGCCTTCTTGACTTGCTGCTGGCGTCGTTGCATGAGCCTTCGACATTTGGGCTTGACGACCCATGGCGCCAGGAGATCGAACGCCGCGTTGCGCGCTACGAACGAGGCGAAGCCGTGCTGCATGACGCTGAAGATGTCATGGCAGAAGCAGCCCGTCTCGCCCCTTGAAGCCGCTTCGCTTTCTTGATGAAGCCCGCGCCGAGTTGCTGCGCGAAACCAAGTACTACGAGAGCAGGCGCACGGGCACCGGCAAGAAGTTTCGTGAGTCTGTACATGAGTCGCTTCAGCTCATACGTCACTTTCCGCAAAGCGGCGCGCCTGGTCCGGCCGACACCCGAAGAACAAAGGTCAAGGGTTTTCCATTCACCGTCGTTTACCGGGCGGCCGGCCCAGAAGTGGTCGTTTTTGCCATCGCCCCAGACCGGCAGCAGCCTGGGTACTGGCTGCCACGCACATTGCCGGACGGTTGAGCCCCATTTTTGCAGTGCACAGACCGTCGCCTGTTACCCAGTCGGCTGAACCCGGATACCACCCCATGCCCCAAACCCACTTCGGCTTCGACACGGTTGACGAGACCGACAAAGCCCGCCGCGTGCGGGGCGTGTTTGATTCAGTCGCCAAACGCTATGACGTGATGAACGATGTCATGTCGATGGGCCTGCACCGGGCCTGGAAGGCCTACACCGTGGCGGTGGCCAACCTCCAACCCGGTGACCAGGTGCTGGACATCGCCGGCGGCACCGGTGATCTGGCCCGTGCCTTTGCCCGCAAAGTGGGCGACAGCGGCCTGGTGCTGCTGACCGACATCAATGAGGCCATGCTGCGCACCGGCCGAGACCGCCTGCTCGACGAGGGCCTGGCCCTGCCCACCACGGTGTGCAACGCCGAAAAGCTGCCCTACAAAACCGCCAGCTTCGATCTCGTCAGCGTGGCCTTTGGGCTGCGCAACATGACGCACAAAGATGCGGCGCTGCTTGAGATGTGCCGGGTGCTGCGCCCGGGCGGCCGGCTGCTGGTGCTTGAGTTCAGCCGCGTGGCCGAGCCGCTGCGCAAGCCGTATGACTGGTACTCGCTCAATCTGCTGCCGCTGATGGGCCGGCTGATTGCCAACGACGCCGCCAGCTACCGCTATCTGGCTGAGTCGATCCGCATGCACCCTGACCAGGCCGAGCTCAAAGCGATGCTTAAAACCGCCGGTTTTGGCCATGTTGATGTGCACAACCTCACCGGCGGCGTGGTGGCGCTGCATGCGGGCATCAAGTGCTGAGACCGCTGCGTTGACAACCATTGCCAATTATTTGATGATCCCGTGATGAGCACCATCACCATGAACATCGCGCTGCCCGAGCCACTGCGGGCCTATGTTGCGCACCGTGTGGAGTCTGGCGACTACGGCAACACC
>JANMKO010000253.1:0-1682 GCA_031372085.1 Betaproteobacteria bacterium | reverse complement strand
CAGCCGGGTTCTTGCCGGTGCTGGCAATCGCGGAAGCGGCACAGCGGCGCCCAGCGCGCCACGTCGCCAAAGGCGTCGGCCAGCTGGCTGGCGTCGTCCACATCCAGCCGCAGCGCGCGCAGACCGGGGGTGTCGATGATGCAGGCGCCACCGGGCAGCGGCAGCAGCGTGCGCACGGTGGTGGTGTGGCGGCCGCGGTGGTCACCGGCACGCACCGCGCCGGTGACGCGGCGGCCGGACGGATGGCCAGCCGGCGGGTCGGCAGCACCGGCCGGCGTGCTGACAGGGGCCTGCAACAAGGTGTTGGCCAGCGTGCTTTTGCCCGCGCCGCTGCTGCCCAGCAAGACCAGCGTGCGGCCCGGTTGCAGCCAGGGCGCCAGCGCCAGCGCGGCCGGCGGCTGGCGCACATCCAGCGCCAGCGCGGCCATGCCAGCCGGCAGCACGGCGCGGGCCTGGGCCAGGCGCTGGGCCGCCAGCCCGCCGTCCAGCGTGTCGGCCTTGCTCAGCACCAGCACGGCGGCCACGCCCGCGCCGTGGGCCAGCGCCAGGTAGCGCTCCAGCCGGCGCGGGTTGAAGTCGGCGTCCAGCCCCATCACCAGCAGGGCAACGTCCACATTGCTGACCAGCACCTGGCGCTGCACGCCGCCCCGGCCGTCGTCGGTGCGCCGGGTGATCTGGCGCTGTGGCAACAGCCGGCAGGTGATGCGCCAGCCGGCCGCACCGGCCGCAGCGCCGGTGCCGTCCGGGCAGGCCAGCACCCAATCGCCCACCGCCAGGCTTTCTTGCTGGCCTTGAAGATCACGCGCCAGCGCACTGCAGCAGTGCGCCCGGTGGCGGGTGTGGCCGTCGTGCAACAGGCAGTGGTCACGCTGCACCTCCACCAGCCGCATTGGCCGGGCCTGCGGGTCGGCCACGCCGTTGGCCAGTTGCCGGCGCATCGCATCCGACAGGCCGATCAGCAGGAGCGCCTCAAAATCGATCACGTCGGTTGAAGCTGTCACGTCATTCATGAGGGTGTTCACCATCCAGGCCCCGCTGGGCCCACCGCCCGTTGGCAGCGGCCCGGCTGGGCCAAACGCACTGGCTGCCCGAAGCGGACACCCGGTGCCAAGGCGCGGCGCGCGCCAAGGCAGGCGCCGCAGGGCGGGCGAAGGGTCGGATGGCGCAGCACCGGTGTGGTGCAGGCCCTGGGCTCACCGGCCGGGGCCGGGGGGTTGGCTCAGGGCAGCGGGCGGGGGTGCACGCAGGCCGACCGGGGGGCAATGGCGGTTTGGGTCATGGCACTCTCCTCGGGTCGGTTGAACAGCGCGCCAGTGTCGGCGTGCCACGCGCGGCCGTCAAGCCACTGCGCCTGCCGTGAGCAACCACACAGTGGTTGCGGGCTCCGCCCGGCCGGGTCCTGCCACAAACAAGGGAAAACCCTATACTGCACCGCAACATGAAACCGATCCGGATTCATGCAACGTTGGAGTCAACACCATGACCAGTGCTTCCATGACCTTTGGCCGCCGCACACGGCTGGCCGTTCCCCGGGGCTCGCTGTGGCTGGGATCGCTGGCTGCGGCCATGATCAACAGCCTGCGCCGGCTGGATGATTGGCAATTGCGCAAGCAGCGCGACGAGCCCAAAAACGCCGAAGAAGTGATGGCCTGGGCCAGCCGCATCGAGGCCACCGAGCCCAG
>JANMKO010000729.1:0-2071 GCA_031372085.1 Betaproteobacteria bacterium | reverse complement strand
TGGCTGCCGTGCGCGCCCGCCACGGCTGCGACGCGACGATCAGGTCGTAGTGGCCCAGCGTCTGGCCCGGTTTGGGGATCACGCTGTCCAGCAAGAACTGGTGGTCTTCCCGGTACACCACCAGCACCGTGGGTCGGGCGTACACCGGGTTGCCGGTCTTGGCGCTGGGCTGGGTCAACCAGCCATGCGCCAGCATCGGGCCCAGCGCCTCGATCTGCTCTTCATATTCATGGGCGGAATGGCCGGTGAGCCGCACGGTTTGCCAGTTCAGCGCTGCCGCCGACGTCATGTCTTGCGGCATCAGGCGCGGCGCCTCAGCGTAGTTCAGGTTGGTGATCACCAGCACGGTGTGCGGATGCTCAAAAAACCGGTCTGGCATCTTGTCCAGGCCCAGCCGCACGTCCTCCAGGCTGATCTCTTTGGCCACTACCCGCAGCGGCACGGTGGGGAACTGCCGGTGCGTGCTGCGCAGCAGCCGCGACAGCACGGTGGCGTCACCCATGCCGGCGTCAAAAATGCGCAGGCACGGGGGCGACGGGTGCAGTTGCTTCAACTCCAGCGCCACCCGGGCCGCCACCGCCGCTTTCTCATTGCAGGTGTTGACAAACGCCAGGTACTTTTGGCGGTTGTCGTAAAAGCGGAAGGGCGGGGACGCCGCCGCGCCCGCGCCCGCGCCGCCAGCGGGCAGCACGCCGGGCAAGGGGTGAGTCGGCGGTGCGTCCAGCAGCACGGCGGCGTCGGCAGTCATCGGGCCGGGCTGGGCGTCAGGGGATGTCGAGCTTGTCCGCTGCCATGCGCGTGCCTTTGACGCGGTTGGCGATTTTCTCGAAAGCGATGTCGCGCGCCAGATCGGGTGAGCCGTGGCTGGGTTTGACGTCGATGGAAAACGGCGAGAAGCCGCAATCGTCGGTCGAGCCCAGTTGGTCTTTCGGGATGTGTTTGGCAGCGGCCAGCAACTGGTCACAGACCTCTTGCGCTGACTCGATGCGCGGGTTCAGTGGGTTGATGACGCCGATGTAGGCCATCTGCTTGACGCCGTTGGCGTCGCGCCGGATGCTGGCCGCGATGTCTTTGTAGACCTGCTCTTTGTTGCGCTCACTGGCCAACTGGATCAAAAAATAACCGGCATTGATCTGGAACATCCTGGGCAGCAGGTCGTTGTACGGCACGTCGGCGCTGTGCACCGAATCACAGTCACCGCCCGGGCAGGTGTGGATGCCGATGTTGACCCGCTCTTCGGCCGTGAAGCGGTCGATCACGCGGTTGTTCAGCTCGATGAAGTGCGGCAGCATGTTGCGCCCGGTCCAGGGGTTGCGTGAATCATTGCGGCACGACAGGCGGCCCTCGGTGAAATCAACCGACACCCGCACCGCGCCGGCGGCAAAGGCGGCGCGGATGTCTTTTTCGCACTCGTCGCAAATGTCGTCTTCAAACTGCTGGAGCGAATAGCCGGGAAGCTGTTTGTCCAGCGGGTACAGCAGCACGATCATCGACGGCGCGATCACCGCCTGCTTCATCGGCTTGTGCGCCAGCTTGATCGATTTTTTCAGTGAATCTGCCGCGTAAGCCTTGTATTTGAACGGCCCGCCGGTGAGCGCCGGCAACTGGCGCTTGTGGCCGTCGGCAAAGATCGCAAAGTACTGGCCGCCGCCGCCCAGGTGGTTGGCCAGGCCGGTGCCGGCCAGCGTGTCGGTGAGCGGGTAGGTGGCAAAACTTGACCAGCGCTGCTCACCGTCCGAGATGATCGGCGCGCCAGTGGCCTCCATCCGGGTGATCGAGTCCTGCACCGCGATCTCTTGCTCGGCCTCCAGCGCCGCGAGTGTGATGCGGCCGTGGTCGTAGTCGGCGTAGGCGTCTTGCAGCTTCATCGGCCGGGGCAGCGAGCCGACGTTCTCGGTGGGGATGCCAGTCAGGGTTCTGGGGTTGTAGGCCATGCTTGGGTCTCCGG
Organism: Betaproteobacteria bacterium; assembly: GCA_031372085.1. GTDB lineage: Bacteria > Pseudomonadota > Gammaproteobacteria > Burkholderiales > Burkholderiaceae_C > Pseudaquabacterium. The sequence goes on along the minus strand of JANMKO010000729.1, from coordinate 123 downwards.
TCAGGGCACTGGTTGATCGTGGCGCGGCAGCCAAATCACCGCCCGCAAACGATGCTAGCCAGCGCGATTGCCGATTGAAATACACGGTCTCCGGTAGCCGGGATACAGGCTTACCCTTGCTGC
>JANMKO010000716.1:0-2174 GCA_031372085.1 Betaproteobacteria bacterium | reverse complement strand
GCCTGGTTGCTGGCGCAGCATGCGCAGCTGATCGCTATCCCGGGCACCACCCAACTGGCCCACCTGGCCGACAACTGCGCGGCAGCGGCCATCGGGCTCGATCCGGCCACGCGGGCGGCGGTGGCGGCCTTGATCAACCAGCACACCGTGCTGGGCGCGCGCTACAACCCCGCCACCCAGGCCGAGGTGGATACCGAGCAGTTTGCCGCTTGACGCCGGCCGGCTGATGCAGCGCGGCCGGCCTGGCCTGGCCAGGAACAACCTCAGCCGCCGCCTTCGGCGTCCCCGGCCGCTGTCGGCTCGGCCGCCTCGGCCAGCTCGGCCGCCTCGGCCACGCGCACCACCGTCACCGGCACCGGGCAGCGCTGCAGCAGCGCCAGCGCCACGGCACCCAGGTGGCTGCCAGACGGCGCGCTGCCGGCGCCCAGCGCGCCCATCACCACCGCCTGGCAGGCGTAGCGCTCCACCAGCTCCAGCAGCACGTGGGCCGGGTCGCCGCCGGCAACCTCGCTCTCCCAGCGCTGGCCGGCATCACTGAGCATGGCTTCGGCCGGCGCAAGCAGGTCAGCACCGGCGGCGCCGCGCACCTGCTCAATCACATCGGCGTCGTGCGCCACCACCAGCTCATACAGATTGGCCGGCTCTTGCACATTGATCAGCACAAATTCAGCGCTCAGGCCGGCCGCCACCAGGTGCAGTGCATGCGCCACGGCGGCCAGCGCATTGGGTGAGCCATCAACCGGCAGCAGTAATTTCATGATCGTCCTCCGGGCCTGGGTCGGGCCACGTTACTGCATCGGCCGCAGGTTGCGGCAGCGGCGGCGGTGCGCTGCCGAACGCGGCCAGGCCGCCCGATCAGACCCGCCCGCTCAAACATGCGCCAGCGCCAGCCCGCCCAGCGCAATGCCCAGCACCGCCACGCCGCCCACGCCGTAGCCCAGCCATTTGCGCCGGGTCAGCAGCGCGATGGCGGCCAGCGCGATGGAGATTTGCAGCGCGGTGGTGGCCTGGGCCCAGCGGTGGTGCAGGTGCAGCTGGGCATCAGACTGCTGGTCCCAGCCCGTAGATTGCGCCTCCAGCTTTTCAGCGGCCAGCTTGATCTCGGCTTTCTCTTTCTTGTAGCGCTCCACCTCTTGCAGGTACTGCGGCTTTTTGTCGTCGGCCACCAGCACGATGGCCAGCTCGGCCAGGTTTTGCTTGCCGCTTTTGGCCTGGTAGTAGTTCCACTGGTTGCCGGCCTCGGTCTTCTTGATCGCGGCGTTGTTCTTGAACAGCCCGGCATTGGCCTGGGTGGCGCCGCCCATGTACGAAAACAGCGCGCCGATGGTGGCCAGGATCGCCGTCATCACCGCGATGGTGCCGGTGAAACTGTCTTTGGCGCCGTGCTCGGCGGCATGCGCCAGCTCATGGTCGTGCGGGCCGTGCACGTGGAAGCCGTCTGCTGACATGGTGGTTTTCTCGGGTTCAGCGCTGGCGCTGGTAGGTGACAAAAGCGTAGTTGCAGGCCGGCGGGCCGTCGCTGCGGTGGGCTTGGCGGGCGGTCTCGATGAAGGCGCTGCGGTCCCAGGCCGGGAATTGGGTGTCGCCGGGCAGATCGGCATCGATTTCGGTAATCAGCAACTCATCGGCCAGCGGCAGCGCTGCCGCGAACAACTGGCTACCGCCGATGACAAAAATGCGCGACGGCGCTGCACCGTCGCGTGCCAGCCGGATCGCGTCGTCCAGGCTTTGCGCCACCTCGGCACCGTTGTCTGCCCAGTCCGGCGTGCGGCTGACAACGATGTTGCGCCGGCCCGGCAGCGGCTTGAAGCGGGCGGGCAGTGAATCCCAGGTCTTGCGGCCCATGATCACCGGGCAGCCCATGGTCTGTTGGCGGAACCAGCGCTGGTCGGCCGGCTCAATCCAGGCCAGTTGGCCGCCGTTGCCGATGCTGCCATTGCGCGCCACCGAGGCGATCAGCGCCAGCGGCGCCGATTTTCCGCCCACGCCGCCCACGCCGCTCACACGGCCACCGGCGCCTTGATGGCCGGGTGGTGCTGGTAGTCGGCGATCGCAAAATCCTCGAAGGCGTAGTCGAAGATCGACGCCGGCCGGCGCTTGATTTGCAGCACCGGATACGGATACGGCGGGCGCGCGAGTTGCGTCTGCACCTGCTCGGCATGGTTGTTGTACAG
>JANMKO010000713.1:0-14574 GCA_031372085.1 Betaproteobacteria bacterium | reverse complement strand
GGCCACCCGGCCCTGCGGCGCCAGGTCACTGGTGACCACCGCCGCCGCGCCGTGGCGCTGGGCCAGGGCCTCGGCCAGCTCAGTGCCGATCTGGCCATTGGCGCCGATGATGAGAATCATCGGGGTCATCAAAAGACTCCGCCGATGTTGAAAACTTCTAAAGCGGTCACTTCAACAACCCCAACTCCCGTCCCGCTTGCGAGAAGGCTGCCACCGCCACATCCAACTGCTCCCGGCTGTGCGCCGCACTCACCTGCACCCGGATGCGGGCCTGGCCACGCGGCACCACCGGAAAGAAAAACCCCACCACGTAAATGCCCAGGTCCAGCAGCCGGGCCGACAGGCGCTGCGCCAGCACCGCGTCATACACCATGATCGGCACGATGGGGTGCTCACCCGGCTTGATCTCAAAGCCGGCCGCCGAGATCGCTTGCCGAAAATACGCGGTGTTTTCATGCACCCGGTCGCGCAGCGCGGTGGATGATTCCAGCAAATCCAGCACCGCAATCGACGCGCCCACGATGGCCGGCGCCACGGTGTTGGAGAACAAATACGGCCGTGACCGCTGGCGCAGCAACTCAACCACCGCCGCCGGCCCGGCGGTAAAACCGCCACTGGCCCCGCCCAGCGCCTTGCCCAGCGTGCCAGTGATGATGTCCACGCCCGATTTGCCGTTGACCAGCAGCCCCCGGTGCTGGTGCGTGCCGCGCCCGGTGGCACCCATGAAGCCGGTGGCATGGCATTCATCGATGGCCAGCAGCGCGCCGTGGTCATCGCACAGCCGGCGCATCACGTCCAGCTGCGCGACCGTGCCGTCCATCGAGAACACGCCGTCGGTAAACACCATCACAAAGCGGGCGCCGTCACGGCGTGCCAACGCCAGTTGCGCCGCCAGGTCGGCCATGTCGTTGTGCTGGTAGCGCAGCCGGCGCGCCTTGCACAGCCGGATGCCGTCAATCACCGACGCATGGTTCAGCGCGTCGCTGATCACCACATCGGGCTCACCCAGCAGCGGCTCAAACAACCCGCCGTTGGCATCAAACGCCGCCGCATAAAGAATCGCATCCTCGGTGCCGAGAAAGCGCGCCAGCCGCTGCTCCAGGGTCTTGTGAATATCTTGCGTGCCGCAGATGAAGCGCACCGAACTCAGGCCGTAACCGTGGCTGCCCAGCGCAGCCTGGGCCGCCGCCACCACCGCCGGATGGGCCGACAAACCCAGGTAGTTGTTGGCACACAGGTTGATCACCTCGTTGCCGGCGGCCAGCCGCACCCGCGCGCCTTGCCGGCCGGTGATCACCCGCTCGGCCTTGATCAGCCCGGCGTCGCGCAAGGTGTGCAGCTCGGCCTGGGTATGGGCCACAAAATCATCAACAGCGGTCATGGTGGGGGCGCCTGGAAATTGCGATGCCGGCATCGCATGGGCCGCATTTTGGCCCGCCCGGCCGGATCGGCAAAATCAGCCTGACAAGCGCACTGCGGCACAATCCGCGCCATCATGAGCATGGTCTTTCCGCACACCTTCATTCCGTGGTTTCGCGCCGTCGCGCCGTACATCCACGCTTACCGGGGCAAGACCTTTGTGGTGGGCGTGGCGGGTGAGTTGATTGCCGCCGGCAAACTCAATGCCTTTGTGCAAGACCTGGCCATCCTGCATGCCATGGGCATCAAACTGGTGATGGTGCACGGTTTCAGGCCGCAGGTGGATGAGCAATTGGCGGCCAAAGGCCATCGCTCGCGTTACAGCCACGGCATCCGCATCACCGACGCCATCACACTCGATTGCGCCCAAGAAGCCGCCGGGCAATTGCGCTTTGAGATCGAGGCCGCTTTCTCGCAAGGTTTGCCCAATACCCCGATGGCCAATGCCACGGTGCGGGTGGTGTCGGGCAATTTCTTGACGGCGCGCCCGGTGGGCATTGTCGATGGCGTGGATTTCATGCACTCGGGTGTGGTGCGCCGGGTGGACGCAGCGGCCATCCGGCGCGCCATCGATATTGGTGCGCTGGTGCTGCTCAGCCCGTTTGGGTTTTCGCCCACCGGCGAGGCCTTCAATTTGCGGATGGAAGAGGTGGCCACCGCCACGGCCATTGCGCTGGCCGCTGACAAACTGTTGTTCATGACCGAGATTGCCGGCATTTCAGAGGATGCCGCCAGCCCGGCGGCCAGCACTGAGACCGCCATCGACACCGAGCTGGCACTGGCCGATGCCAAACGCCTGCTCACCGCCCTGCCGGCCGCCGCCTTGCCCACTGACGCGGCGTTTTACCTGCAACATTGTGTCAAAGCCTGCGAGGGCGGGGTAGAGCGTTCACATATCCTGCCCTTTGCAGTGGACGGCGCGATATTGCAAGAGATTTTTACCCACGACGGCATCGGCACGATGGTCGTCGATGAAAAACTCGAAAGCCTGCACGAGGCCACCGCCGACGATGTGGGCGGCATCCTGCAATTGATTGAGCCGTTTGAGCGCGACGGCACACTGGTACGGCGTGAGCGCACCGAGATCGAGCGCGACATCGCCAATTACACCGTCATCACCCACGACGGCGTGATATTTGGCTGCGCCGCGCTCTACCCCTACCCGGAAGCCCGCACCGGTGAGATGGCCGCGCTCACCGTCTCACCCGAGGTGCAGGGCCAGGGCGACGGTGAGCGCATGCTCAAGCGGGTTGAGCAGCGCGCCCGGGCGCAGGGTCTGGACAGTATTTTTGTGCTCACCACGCGCACCATGCACTGGTTCATCAAACGCGGCTTTGTGGTAGTCGATCCCGATTGGCTGCCCGAGGCCCGCAAACGCAAATACAACTGGGACCGGCGCTCACAGGTGCTGGTCAAAAAGCTCGGCTGACGCCGCCAACGTGGCCCGCAACAGCGGGCCAAACCCCCGCCTGGAGAATCCGACATGGCCCGTACCGTGCAATGTGTGTATCTGAAGAAAGAGGCCGACGGCCTGGAGTTTGTGCCCTACCCGGGTGAGCTGGGCAAGCGCATTTACGGCAATGTCAGCAAAGAGGCCTGGGCGTCGTGGCTCAAGCACCAGACCATGCTGGTCAATGAAAACCGGTTGAACCTGGCCGACCAGCGGGCCCGCCAGTATCTGGCGCGGCAGATGGAGCGTTACTTCTTCGGCGAGGGGGTAGACCAGCCGGTGGGTTACGTGCCGCCCGCGCCTTGATTGGCAGCGCGGGCTTCGGGTTTGTCCTGCAAATCAAATTGGCCGACATATTGAAATTGTGCGCTACACTCACGTTGCCCTCAATTTCAACCCTCATTTTTAACGGAGCCACAATATGTCAGCCCTGCAAGACCTGATCGCGCAACGCGCCGAACTTGAAAAGAAAATTGCCGACGTGCAGCGTGAAGAGCGCGCCGATGCCGTGGCCAAAGTCAAGGCCATGATGGCCGAGTTTGGCCTGACGTCGGCCGATATTACCGGCCGGGTCACCACCGTGCGCGTCGCCGGGCTTGGCAAACCCACCGGCAAGGTGGCCGCCAAATACCGCAATGCCGCCACCCAAGAAACCTGGAGCGGCCGCGGTCTGCAACCCAAATGGCTGAAGGCGGCACTGGCCGGCGGCGCCAAGCTCGAAGAATTCACGATCTGACAGATTGCGCTTTCTGATGCCCACCGGCTGGCTGGCCGGTGGGTGCTGACAACGGCCCGGTTCAACCGGGCCGTTGCCATTTTGAATCGCCTTGGCTGCGGGATACCGGGCGCCAGCACCGCAGGCTAGTATCCCGAGCGATGCCACCGCACCGATCCGAGCCGCATTTGTCAGCCCCACCTGCCGCACCCGCCGCACCCACCGCACCTGCCGTACCCGCCCCACCGGCCCCACCCGCCACCCCGGTGCGCGCGTGGCCGCCGCTGGGGCCGTGGTTGCTGCGCTCGCTGGTGGTGATGCTGGGCTACATCGGCGCCGGGCTGATCGGGCTGTCGGTGCCGGGGTTGTCGCCGCTGATCAGCCCGTTCTGGCCCGCCGCCGGCCTGGCGTTGGCGGTGTTGCTGCGCTGGGGATCGGCCTGCGCGCCGGCGCTGGCGCTCGGTGCTTTGGTGGTCTCGTCGGTCTCCGGTGCGTCGCTAGGGCTGGCGCTGGCGGTGGCGCTGGGCAATACCGGCGGCCCGTGGCTGGCCGCCCTGTGGATGGCACGCGCCAACTTCAACCCCCGGCTCGAGCAACGCCGTGACCTGTGGCTGCTGGCCGGCGCCGGCGCCTGCGGTGCCACGGTGGTCAGCGCGGCCAACGGTGCGGCCTGGCTGGCCATTGCCGGTCGCATCAGCCCCCTCGATTTGCCTGCCGCTGCGCTGTACTGGTGGGCGGGCGACACGCTGGGCGTGCTGGTGGCCGGTGTGCCACTGCTGGCGCTGCGCTGGCGCAGCCTGGGCCAGGCGCTGGCACCGGCGCACCGCCTGCGCACCGCCGGCGTGCTGCTGGGCAGCGCGGCGGCCGTGGCGCTGGCGCTGGCCGCGCCGGCCCGGTTGGGGCTGGCAGCGCTGGGTTTGCTGTTGTTGCCGTATTTGCTGTTGTGCTGGCTGGCCATGCGCTCGGGCCTGGCCAGCGCGTCGGCAGCGGTGCTGGCCCTGGCCGTGGCCACACTGGCCAGCACCGGCGCCGGTTGGGGCCCATTTGCCACCGCCCCGGCCAGCGGCGGCCTGGTGCTGCTGTGGGCCTACCTGGCCACGCTGTCGGCGCTGGTGCTGCTGTCGCATGTGCAGGTGGGTGAGCTGGCCCGGCTGGACGAGCGCTGGCGCCTGGCGCTGGAGGGCTCGGACATCGGTGTGGCCGACTGGAACCTGCGCACCGGCATCGGCTTTGTATCGCCACGCTGGCGCGCCTTGATGGCCGACCCGGGCACCGAGCAGCCCGACAGCCTGGCGCGCTGGTTGCACCAGGTGCACCCCGACGACCGCCAGGCAATCGACAGCGCGCTGGCCGACATCAGCACTCCCGCCGGCACGGGCTTGCGGCGAGAGCTGCGGGTGCGGGTGCACGACAGCTGGTGCTGGTTTGATGTGCACCTGATCGTGGCCGAGCGCGACGGCGTCGGCAACCCCGTGCGGGTGGTGGCGGCGCTGACCGACATCGGCGCCCGGCGCAGTGCAGAGGACCGCCAGCAACTGTCCACCAGCGTCTTCATGCACCTGCACGAGGGCCTGGTGGTCACCGACGCCGACATGCGGGTGCTGGACGCCAACGCCAGCTACTGCCGCATCGTCGGCATCCCGCATGAAGAGCTGGTCGGCACCGTGCCCGGCCTGCTGCGCCCGGACTCGGCGGACGCCGCCGGCCGGCCGCAGCAGGCCAGCCTGTGGGCGGCGCTGCGCAGCACCGGCAGCTGGGTGGGTGAGTTGGTTGAGCGGCGGCGCAATGGCGACGCCTGCGCGCTGCATGTCACCGTGTCCACCGTCAGCGGGCCCGACGGCGCGCTGCGCTACCACGTGCTGGTGGTCAGCGACGTGACCGAGCACCGGCTGCAGCGTGAGCGGCTGGAGCGCCAGGCCCATTTTGATGAGCTCACCCGCCTGCCCAACCGGGCCCGGCTGGGCCAGTTGCTGGCCGAGGCCATGGCCGCCACCGACCGCGACGGCTACCTGCTGGCGGTGTGCTACCTCGACATCGACCATTTCAAGGCTGTCAATGAGCGCCACGGCTTCGATGCCGGTGACCGCCTGCTGGCCGAGCTGGCGCAGCGCCTGCGGGGCGCGCTGCGCGCCCGTGGCACGGTGTGGTCTGACAGCGCAGCGCGGCTGGGCGGCGATGAATTTGTGCTGCTGCTGCGCGCCGGCACGGTGGACGAGGCGCGCGCCGCCGTTGAGCGGGTGCTGCGCGTGGTGTCGCAGCCGATCATCGTGCGCCCGGGCAGTGAGCCCGAGGTCGTCACCGCCAGCGTGGGCGCCACCGTCTACCCGCTCGACACCAGCGACGCCGACACCCTGCTGCGCCACGCTGACCACGCGATGTACGGCGTCAAGCAATCGGGCCGCAACGGCTATTTGTTCTTCGACCCCGAGCACAGCCGCCTCACCGAAGAGCGGGTGCTGGCCATCGGCCGGGTGCAAGACGCGCTCGACCACGGTGAGCTGATGTTGTATTACCAGCCCAAGGTGGACTTGCGGCGCGGCGTGGTGCTGGGCGTAGAGGCGCTGCTGCGCTGGAACCACCCTGAGCACGGCGTGGTGCCGCCGCTGCAGTTTTTGCCGCTGATCGAGCACACGGGGCTGTCGGCCCGGGTGGGTGACCACGTGCTGGCCCAGGCGCTTGACCAGCTGGAGGTCTGGCACAGCCAGGGCCTGGATTTGTCGGTCAGCGTCAACATCAGCGCCCGCCACCTGCAAGAGCCCGATTTTGCGCAGCGCCTGGCTGAGCTGCTGGCCCGCCACCCCACCCCGCTGGGGCCCCGGCTTGAGCTGGAGGTGCTGGAGACCGCCGCCCTCACCGACATCGGCTTCACCTCGGCCGTGCTGGAGCGCTGCGCCCGGCTGGGCGTGCGCTGGGCGCTGGATGACTTCGGCACCGGTTACTCCACCCTCACCTACCTCAAGCGCCTGCCGGTGCAGGTGCTCAAGATCGACCGGTCATTTGTTCACAACATGCTGGTCGATGCGCAAGACCGGGCGATTGTGGAGGGCGTGATCAGCCTGTCGCGCACCTTCGGCTGCGTGGTGGTGGCCGAGGGGGTTGAGTCCGCCGCCCAGGCCCGCATGCTGCTGGACCTGGGCTGCGAGGTGGGCCAGGGCAGCGGCATCTCGGTGCCGATGCCGGCCGCCGAGGTGGGGCCCTGGATGCGCGAGTGGAAAGGCCTGTTCTCCCTCAGCGCGGCGCCGGCCCGCCCGGTGCTGCCGCCCGTGCTGCAACCCGTGCCGCCGCCGCTGGTGCTGCCACCTGCGCCGCCGCGCAGCCGGGGCGCCGACTGAGCGGTCTGGCAAGCGCTGCGGCCCTGCCGGCCCTGCTTACCCTGCCAGAAGGCCGCCGGTCCACGGCGCTTCGATAGACTCAAAACCGTGCTGCCGCCCAGTTTTATCCAGGATCTGCTGTCCCGCGTCGATGTGGTCGAGGTGGTGGGCCGCCATGTCGAGCTGAAAAAAGCCGGCATCAATTTCAAGGGCCTGTGCCCGTTTCACGGCGAGAAGTCACCCAGCTTCATCGTCAGCCCGTCGCGCCAGACCTACCACTGCTTTGGCTGCGGCGTGCACGGTGACGCCATCCGTTTCTTGACTGAGCACAGCGGCCTGGGCTTCATGGACGCGGTGCGCGATCTGGCCCAGCAAGTGGGCCTGCCAGTGCCCGAGCGCCAGGACAGCCCCGACGACCGGGCCCGCGCCGAGGCCGAGAAAGCCCAGCGCGCCACCTTGAGCGACGTGCTGGCCAAAGCCGGTGAGCACTACCGCAGCGCGCTCAAGACGAACGCCCGGGCGATTGCCTACCTCAAGCAGCGCGGCCTGACCGGGGCCATTGCGGCGCGCTTCGGCATGGGCTACGCGCCCGAGGGCTGGCGCACCCTGGCCAGCGTGTTTGCGCGCTACGACGACCCGCTGCTGGCCGAATCAGGCCTGGTCATCAGCAGCGGCGGCGATGCGGCCGATGGCAAGCCAGGCGGCGCGGATGAAAAACGCTATGACCGTTTTCGCGACCGCATCATGTTCCCGATCCGGTCGGTGCGCGGTGATGTCATCGGCTTTGGTGGCCGGGTGCTCGACATTGGCGAGCCCAAATACCTCAACTCGCCCGAAACCCCGGTCTTCCACAAAGGCCAAGAGCTGTACGGCCTGTTCGAGGCCCGGCAAGGGCTGCGCGCCAAGGGCTATGCGCTGGTCGTCGAGGGCTATATGGACGTGGTGGCGCTGGCCCAGTGGGGCTACCCGAATGCGGTGGCCACACTCGGCACGGCCTGCACAGCCGAGCACATGGCCAAGCTGTTCCGCTTCACCGAGTCGGTGGTGTTCAGCTTTGACGGTGACGCCGCCGGCCGCCGCGCCGCCGGCCGGGCCTTGGAGGCGTCGCTGCCGCACGCCAGTGACCTGCGCAGCATCCGCTTCCTGTTTCTGCCCACCGAGCACGACCCCGACTCTTACATCCGCGACCTCGGGCCGGCCGCGTTTGAGCAAGCGCTGGGCCAGGCCGTGCCGCTGTCCACCCAGCTCATCGCACAAGCCGGCGCCGATTGCGACCTGGCCACCGCCGAGGGCCGGTCGCGCATGCTCACCCAGGCCGGCCCGCTGGTCGATTTGCTGCCCGACGGCCTGCTGCGCAACCAAGTGGTGCAAGCGCTGGCCAAGCTGGGCGGCATGGCGGCCGATGTGCTGCAAGCCCATTGGGCCCGCCGTGCCAGCGGCCGGCCCGGGGCAGCGGCCTCAACCGGCAGTGCCCGCACCGACAACAACGGCGATACCGGCCGGGGCTGGCAGGGTGCTGCGGCCGGCCGGCGCCGCTGGACACGCACCGGCCGGCCCAACCCGCAGGCCGCCAGCCGGCTGGACCGCGCCGCCTGGCTGCTGGCCCGCCATGCCGACTGCTGGGCCGGGCTGCCCGATGCGCAACACCAGCTGCTGTGTGAGCAGCCGCCGCCGCACGGCACGTTCTTCGCGGCCGTTGAGCGGCTGCTGCACGACCACGGCCCGGTGACCATCGACACCCTGCTGACCGACCTGGAGGCCGACGCAAACGCCGACGCAAACGCCGACGCCGACGCGGCGGGCCTGGCCGCCCTGCTGGCCAGCATCCGCCGCACCCATGCGATGGACCCCGATCCGCCCGCAGCCGACCTGGCCACCGTGCTGGGCATGATTGAATTTGCCGAGCTGAAAGACCAGCTCGACCAGCTGATGCAGTCGGGTGAGCTGTCGGCGTCCGACTACACCCACATCCGCGCCCTGTACGCCCGTCAGGCTGAACTCAAACCCGGCGCCACCCTCTGAGCGCCGCGCCCGCCGTCCGATCATCGGCGGAAGGATTTGCAGGCCCGCCAAGAAGACCGCCGTCAAGAGATTGGGCAGGGACGGGCCGCCGAAGGTGGCCGCAGTCGCGCAGCGCGCGCGCCCCGGCTTGCGCCGCGGGCACAAGCTGAGGCGCAAGTTGCGCCGCTCCCTCGACCCGCTGCGGGCGCATGAATGCTGACGGCTAAACTGCGGCCATGACGCGAATTGCCGAGCGAACCGTCCTGTTTGCCGACCTGCGTGGCAGCACCGCCCTGTATGAAACGCTGGGCAACGCCGAGGCCACGTCGGTGGTCACCCACACCGTCACCGCCTTGTCACGCGCCGTGCCCAGTTGCGGCGGCGAGCTGATCAAAACCCTGGGCGACGGCCTGATGGCGGTGTTCAATACCCCGGCTGAAGGGCTGCAATCGGCCCAGAAAATGCATGAAGAGCTGGAGCACCTGGTCAGCCGCGGCCGTGAGCGCGGCGCATCGGCCGGCCTGCGCGGCCTGCGCCTGCAAGTGGCGTTGGCGCGCGGTGAGGTGGTGGAGATGGCCGGTGATTGTTTTGGCGACGCCGTCAACGTGGCCGCCCGCCTGATCGACCATGCCAGCGACAACGAAACCCTGATCACCGCCGAGGTGCTGTCGGGCCTGGCCGATGACCTGAAGCCGCGCTTCCGCTCGCTCGACTGGATGCATTTGCGCGGCCGGGCCGAGCCGGTGCAAGTGCATGTGATGGGCGGGCGGCGCGGCACCGAGCAGCCGCCCACCCAGTTTGGCGCCGTGCCCAGCACGCTGGAGCCCGAGGCCGTGCGGCTGGTATGGCAGGGCAGCAACGAGGTGTTTGACGGCGGCCACATGCCGGTGGTGCTGGGCCGCAGCCCGCAGGCGCAATTTCGGGTGGACGACAGCCGGGTGTCGCGCTCGCATGCCCGGGTGGATTGGCATGGCGGCTCGTTCCAGCTCACCGACCTGAGCTACAACGGCACCTATGTGCGGTTTGGTGACGCGGCCGAGGTCGTCAGCCTGCGGCGTGGCAATTGCACCCTGCACGGCTCGGGCTGGATCGGCCTGGGTGGCTCACCCAGCGACCCCACGGCGCCCAGCGTGCGGTTTGAGCTGCTGTCGTTCAACGACACCGTGCCGCAGCGCGGCTGAGCGGCCGGCCGCCTGGCCCGCTGGCCCGGCCGGCTGATCCGTCGGGCATGCCGCCCGCCCAGCCCGGCTGGCAATGCGAATCGCTGACAATCCGCCGCCATGCGCTTCGCCCCCGAACCCCCTTTTGCACACGGCAGCACCGAGCGCTGCGCCGTGCTGCTGGTCAACCTGGGCACACCCGCCGCGCCCACCGCCGCTGCGCTGCGCCGCTATCTGGCGCAGTTTTTGTGGGACCCACGGGTGGTAGAAATCCCCCGCCCGCTGTGGTGGCTGATCTTGAACGGCGTGATCCTGCGGCTGCGGCCGGCCAAATCGGCCGTCAAATACGCCGCGATCTGGGGCGACGCCGGCTCACCCCTGCTCACCTGGACCGCGCGCCAGGCCAGCGCGCTGCAGGCCGTGCTGCAAGCCCGTGGCCACCAGGTGCTGGTGCGCCATGCCATGCGCTACGGTGAGCCGGCGGTGGACAAAGTGCTGGACGCGCTGAAGGCCGACGGCATGACCCGGCTGCTGGTGCTGCCGATGTACCCGCACTACGCGGCGGCCACCACCGCCAGCACCATCGACGCGGTGGCCACCTGGGCCCAGCGCACCCGCCGCATACCCGAGTTGCGCTTTGTCAACAATTACCACGACGATGCCGGCTACATCGGCGCGCTGGCACACAGCGTGAAACAAAACTGGGCGCAGCACGGCCGGGGCCAGAAGCTGGTGATGAGCTTTCACGGCGTGCCCGCGCGCAGCCTGGCGCTGGGTGACCCGTACCACTGCGAGTGCCACAAGACCGCCCGGCTGCTGGCCAGCGCGCTGGGCCTGGGCCGGGATGATTTTGTCGTGACGTTTCAAAGCCGGCTGGGCCGCGCCAAATGGTTGGAGCCTTACACCGAGCCCACGGTGAAGCGGCTGGCCGCCGACGGCCTGCGCCACATCGACGCCATCTGCCCCGGTTTTGCGGTGGACAACCTCGAAACGCTAGAAGAGATCGCGATGGAGGCGCGTGATGCCTTCATCGGGGCTGGCGGTGAGCGCTTCAACTTCATCGCCTGCCTGAACGACGCACCCGACTGGATTGACGCGCTGGGCAATCTGGCCGAGCGCCACCTGCAGGGCTGGCCAACCCAGGCCGCCACCCCGTCGGCGGCCTTGCAAACCCAGCGCCAGCGGGCGCTGGCGATGGGCGCGGCGGATTGATCGGTGGATTGATTCGGCCGACCGAATCGACCGAATCGACCGACCCATGCGCCGTCAGCCGCGCAGACCGGCCGCCCTGCCCCGCTGTGCCCAGCCGCCCAGCAGTGCCAAACCGGCCAGCAGCAGCGCCAGGCTGGCCGGCTCGGGCACCGGCGTGGCGGTGAAGCTGGCGCCGTCAGCGGCAGTGAAGCTGAAATTGCTGACGGTGTAGGCATCGGCCTGGGCGCTGAAGGTGGCACCGGCAAACGCCGCTGCCGCCAGATTGGCGGTGCCGCCGCCGGCCGTGCGCTGCTGAAAGAAGGTGTCGATGTCAAACAACTGCTGGGCCTGGAAATCATTCGGGTTGGTGGCGCCCAGGAAGCGGAACTCGACATTCAGGTGGGCCAGGTCCAGCGCCTGGCCGCTGCCAAAAATCACATGGTCGGTGTTGAAGCCGCCGTGGCCGTCGGCCTGCACCTCCAAAATCATCCGACTGCCGGCCTCGGCCGAAAACGCCCCGGTGATCTCCATCGTGCCCGGTGAGTTGCCCGGCGCAAAAATGCCGAAGTTGGTGACGTTGCCGGTGATGGTGCCGGTGCCACCCAAAAACCCGTTGCTGCCGATGACGATGTTTTGCGCCGTCACTGTGCTGTTGATCAGCAGCAGCGTGCCGGTGCCGCCGTCCACGCTGCCGTTGGCGGTTTTGTTGCGGCCCACGCCCAGCCAGCCGGTGCTCAGGCTGGACGCCTCGCTCAAGATCAGCGTGCCGTCCGCGCCCTTCAGCCGGCCGATGTAGGTGTTGCCGTCACCCACGTCCACGCTGCTGCCGCCCTTGACGCGCATCAGCCCGCTGCCGTCACGCGCCACGCTCAGGGTGGCCAGACCGGGTGCCGCCTGGATGTGGATTTGGGAGGCGCCGGACAGCGTCAAAGTGCCGTCACCCAGAGGCCCCGGCCCGGTGCCGCCCAGGTTGAGCGACGCGCCCTGGCTGCCCAGGTTGCTGAGCGTGACCACGCTGCCGTTGCCGATATTGACCACCCCGGTGCCGCCCGACCGGCCGATCGACAAAAACGCGCCGGCTTGAACAAAGCCGGTCTGCTGGCCCGAAAAATGAACCGTGGCGTTGTCCACTGCCAGCACACCCACGCCGCCCGAGCGGCCCACATTCATGCCGATGGCGCTGACATCGGCCTGATTGGCCACCGTCAACTGGCCAAAACTCTGCGGCCCAAAGCCCACGCCGATGAAGGTGTCGATGCCGGTCATGCGGATTTCAGAGCCGGCGCCGCTGACCAGTGCAATGCCTTTGCCACCGCTGGTGTTGTCACCGGTGCCGCCGATGTACAAGTCGGTGCTGCGGCTGTTGGCCACCGTGGAGACCGCCCGGCCGTCGATCAGCAGCTTGCCGCCGCCGGTGATGTTGAGCGTGCCGTTGCCGTCACGCCCCACCCGCATGAAGGGGTTGAAGGCCTCGCCAGGACCGCCCCCGGCCAGCACCGATTGCGCGCTGAGCGACACCACCGAGCCCGCGCCGCTGATGTTGAGCGTGCCGGCCGACGCGGCTTCGCGGCCCAGGCTGAGGTTGGGGCCGTTGGTGGCAGCGCCCGTGGCCATCAGCTCGATGCGGCCACCGTTGCTGACATTGACCAGGCCGTTGCCGTTTCGACCAATGTCGAGCACCGCGTTGTTGAGGCTGCCGTTGGCTTGCGCCGATGCCGTGCCGTCCACCCGCAGCAGCGAGCCAGCGCCGTCCACTGCCAGATCACCGAATGACCCGCCCCGGCCGACCGAGACATAAAACATGCCACTGGCCGAGCCGCCGCTGTCGATGCTCAGCGAGGCGCTGCCCAGGTTGCGGCCCACCTGCAGCACACCCGCATCGCCAGTGAAGACGATGGCCGAGCCGATGCCCGTCACCCGGGCGTCGGTGCGGCCACCGCCATTGGTCAGGTTGATGAAGTTGTAGAGCCCGGCCTTGCCGTCGATCAGCAGCTTGCCGCCGCCGCTGACCGTCAGATTGGCCAATGCATTGCGGTGCTCGGCCGTGGTGACACCGGCACCCGAGCCGTCCAGCGTGCCGCCGGTGACGCGCCAGACCGAGCCGGCGCCATCAATCGTGGCATCGGCCACGCTGCGCTCAGTGCCTATCGGGCTGCTGCCACCCGGCGCCAGGCCGAGGCCGATGTTGTCGGTGGTCAGCAGGCCACCGGCCAGCACATTGACGGTGCCCCGGGTGGTGCCGCCCGGTGTGCCGAAGGTGAAGCTGTCAATCGGCGGATGGAATACCGCCAGCCCGCCGACCCGGAAGGCGCGCAGAAAGCTGGCGTTCGAGCCCGCCCCGGTGACGGTGAACACGCCGGTCGATCCGGCGGCATTGCCGATGAAGTTGTTGCAGTAGTGAAACTGGCCGGTGCAGGCGGCCGATTCGGCGCGGCCGTCCAGCGTGGCGCCACCCGCCACGGTGAGCGCGCCCTTGCCCCACTCGCCCACACCCAGGCGATTGATCACGCCATTGCTGAAGCCGTCGCCCACCAGCGACACGCGGGTGCCCACACCACTCAGCAGCACCGTGCCGTCGCCATTGCCCGCGCCACTCGGCCCGATCAGCAGTGAGCCCACCCGCAGCAGGCTGCCGCCCAGGGCCGAGAAGCTGCCCGGCGCGCCGTTGCCGACAAACAGCCCAACATTGCCCAGGTCGGCATTGCCGGGCCCGTTGGGCACGGCCGCATTGCCCGGGAAGATGTTCACCACCCCCGAGCTGCTGAACTGGGCCTGGGCCGGCGCACCCGCCAAAGCCAGCAAGGCCAGTGCCAGCGGGGTGAGCGCCGTGCACAACCCCGGGCTCCGGACGGCCGGGTTGAAAGAACGGTGGCCGACATCGGTTCTGCTAGCAAACATGAATCCCTCCTGGATGTGAAGAATTCACAATGTCACGCACTGGGCGGCCTGGCATCGGTACAGACAACGACAGCCCCCTAGAAAACGGGCCCCAAACGACCCCTCGGTCAGGGGGTCAGCGCGTCAGGCAGCGGGTGCACCTGCTGCGTGCCGCCGCTGCACCCAGGCCACCACCCGGGGCAGCACCAGCACCGCCACCACCACCGCCAGCAACACGACGGAGACCGGCCGCTCGACAAACACGCCCCACTTGCCCTCGCCGATGGACAGCGCATTGCGCATCTGGGCCTCGGCCAGCGGGCCCAGGATCATGCCCACCACCACCGGCGCGGTGGGAAAGCTGAAGCGCCGCATCACCACGCCCAGCAGGCCGATGGCGTACAGCAGCACCAGGTCAAACGCCGATTGGCGCATGCCGTACACGCCCAC
>JANMKO010000705.1:0-3020 GCA_031372085.1 Betaproteobacteria bacterium | reverse complement strand
GCGCAGATCGACATCAGCGGCGCTTATGCCGCCGGTGTGGTCGGGCCGGTGCAAACCCCCGTGGGCGCCGGCTGGCAGGTGGCGGTGGACGGTGTGCTGCGCGGCGTTACCGACAGCGCCGGCAAGTTGAAGATCACCGTGCCGGTGACGGCACAAACCGTCTCGGTGTCGCGCCCGCCCAGTGAGGGCGGCAGCAGCATCCTGGCCGCGCTGGTGGCCGGCAGCAGCGTGGCGGCCACCGTGCTGGTGGAAGACGGCAAAGAGATCAGCGCCGGCAGCCTGCTGCGCTTTGACCAGGTGCAGCAAGGGCTGCTGGCGCGCAGCGCGGCCAAAATCTCGCTGCGCTTTTTTCAGGCCGAGCAGGCGCTGCGGCTCAGTGCCCTGGACGGCGTGAGCCTGGTTGACCTGCTGGGCAACTACAGCAACCTGTCGGCGCTGTTCAGCGTGCAGCCCGATGGCAGCGTGGCGGCGGCACCGGCGGCGTTTTTCCAGGCCCTGGCCGGCAAGACCGGCCGCTTGCGGCTGGAGGTGAGCGGCTCCGACGCCAACGGCGGCGTGCAGGCCGCGTCGGTGTCGTTTTACCTGGCTGATTTTCGCGTGCGGGTGCAACTGGTGGCGCCGCCGTCCAACCCGGCGCTGCCGCTGACCGGCGTGCGCTTGACGGCCGGCGTGCTCAACACCGACCTGCGCTTCACCGCGCAGTCAGATGCCGCCGGCTACGTGGTGCTGCCCGACGTGCCGGCCGGCAACCTGAGCCTGAACGGCGCCACCACGCTGGCCGGCACCAGCTACAGCGGCGTGGGCACGGCGGCGATCAACAAGCCTTCATTGATCCGCCTGACCTTGCGCGGCCCGGTGGATGTGCTGAACAACGTGCCGCCGATCAGCGTGCTGCCGCTGCCGGCCGGGCAAGCCGCCGGGCTGGGCGCCGTCTTGGCGGCAGCCGCGCCCGGGCCCCTCACCAGCGCCCAGGCCGCCGAGGCCGCCACCCGCCAGCAGTTGCAGGCATTGAGCCTGGCTGCGCGGCCCGCCGCCACTGGCCAAGCCGCCATCAACGCGGCCGGCGCCACCACTGTCACCGTCACCGCCACCGGCGGTGCACGCGACGTGCTGGCGCAAAGCAGTGCCCAGCTCGCCATCAAAAAAGGCACCAAGAAAGTCACGCTGCGCTACACCGTGGCCACCGCTGAATACCCCACCTACGTGCTTCAGCAAAGCGTCTACAACGATGTCTGGAGCGTGTCAGTGCTGGCCGCCAGCGGCGCGTCGCTGTTTGACATCACGCGCCAGATCAACTCACAGTTGTCGCAAGAGCCGGTCTGGCGCGCCAACGGCTCAACCGGCGAGATCAAGCAACAGATTGACACCACCGCGCTGGCGGCGGCCGCCGACACCACGCTGATCGTGCGCGCCACCAGCGTGAACATCGGCGACAGCCAGCTGGCCACCCGTGTCAGCGCCACGCTCGACAGCGCCGAGCCGCTGCTGATCGGCAGCATCACCGCCGACGCCAACCCGGCCACCGCCAATGACGGCAGCTACTACAGCATCCCGCGCCCGGGTGCCGGCAATGGGCTGGCCCGCAGCTTCACGGTCGAGCTGACCAAGCCGTCAGGCTCGACCCTGACCAGCGTCAAAGTCGACCTGCAAAACGGCAGCGGCGGCACGCTGATGACGGTGCTGCAAGACGCCGCGCCCGGCACCGCCGATGTGGTGATTGAAGACCAGACCGACACCACCGCGCGGCTCAAGGTGCGCGCCACCATCAGCAACCCGGCGTCCACCGTGGCCAGCCAGCCGCCGTCCACCCGCGACTTGACTTACCACTTTGTCGTCAAGGCCAAAGACGTGGACGGCAATGACTTGAGCGACGAAAAAGACGCCAGCGGCAAACGGGCGCTGTGGCGCATGCCCGACGGCCTGGGCCGCTACGGCGGGCGCGATGCCGGCGGTGACGATTGGGCCGCCCGGGGCACCTACAACTGGCTGGTGGCCAACACCGCGCTGCTGCGCGAGATCAATGACATCTCGGGTGAGCACGGCCGCAATATCGGCCACGCCAGCCACGGCCGGGGCACTGACATCGACGCTTATCACTTTTACCGCTTCCCCGGCGCCGTCAGCGGTGGGCAGAACTACGACAGTCTGGCGGCCGACCTGGTGCTGGCCTTCCAGACCCTGACCGTGCCGCCACCGCCAGCCGCCACCGCCGCCTTCAACCGGGTGGCGGCCTGGGTGGCGGCCACCCGCCTGGGGCTGACCAACCTCACCGCGCTGGGCAGCGTGTCGCAGGTGATTTATTGCAGCGGCACGGCCACGGCGGGCGTGGCCGGCGGCTGGTGCTCGGGCTTGATCGGCACCGGCAACGCCAGCCGCACGGTGGCCGGGCCCACCGGCCCGGTGCTGCAGGCGCTGGCCTTCGGCGGCAGCTTCAACAACGCCAAGATGCTGTACCGCAACGACCACAACGACCATCTGCACATCACCTTGAACCCGTCGCAGATCGGCGAGTGAGGCCGGCGCGGGCGGCTTGGCCGGTTTTTGCATCGGCGGGCCGGGGCCGGCGCAGCCCCGGTTTTTAAGCCAAACCGGCCCGCCTATCATGCGCGGATGAAGCGCTTGTGGGACATCTCACCCCCCGTGCAGCCGGGCTCGCCGGTGTTCCCGGGCGATGCGCCGTTCAGCCTGGTGTGGGGCGCCACGCTGTCAGCCGATTGCCCGGTGAATGTCAGCACGCTCACGCTCAGCCCGCACACCGGCGCCCATGCCGATGCACCGCTGCACTACAGCGCGGATGGCGCGGCCATCGGCGCGGTGGATCTGTCGCCCTACCTCGGGCCCTGCCGGGTGATCCATGCCATCGGCTGCGGGCCGCTGGTGCAGTGGCAGCACCTGGCGCACGCGCTGCACGATTTGCCGCCCCGGCTGCTGGTGCGCACCTACGCCCGGGCGCCCAGCGGCTGGGACGGCGCGCTCAGCGCCTTTGCCCCCGACACCGTGGCCCGGCTGGCCGGCCTGGG
>JANMKO010000602.1:0-4171 GCA_031372085.1 Betaproteobacteria bacterium | reverse complement strand
GTCGGCAGCCTGCTGGGCATGGCCCGGCGCGCTGGGCCCGCCCGGCGCGGGTGGCGATGCGGCGCGGAACAGCGCGGCCAGCGTGCCCAGCTCACTGCCCGGCAGGGCGTCGCACACCAGCAGCACATCGCGCGCGTAGCGCGGCTCGCCCAGCAAGCGCTCGATCTCGATGCCGTGCTCGATCTCGGTTTGCAGTGCCAGGTGCAGGCGTTGCGCAATTTGCAGTCGGCTTGGCGTGGTGGCCACCACAGGCTCCTGGCCAGGCGGGGGCCTGGGGTGGTTTTGATTGTGCGTCCGCCGCGCCGCGCCGGGCATCCCCCCACCCTGGGGCGCGCAGGACGGACCACCCGATAATCAGGCCCGCACTGAAGGCAAAACGATGATCCCTGACCGTGTCACCCTGGTCGAAGTGGGCCCGCGCGACGGCCTGCAAAACGAGGCCCAGCCGGTGGCTGCGGCGCACAAGGTCGAGCTGGTGCACCGGCTGCAGGCCGCCGGTCTGCGCGAGATCGAGACCACCAGCTTTGTCAGCCCCAAATGGGTGCCGCAGATGGCCGACAACGCCCAGGTGATGGCGGCCATCCAGCGCCTGCCCGGCGTGCGCTACAGCGTGCTGGTGCCCAATATGCAGGGGTTGCGGGCGGCACTGGCCGGTGTCGATGCCGCCAACCCGGCCACCAGGCTGGACGAGGTGGTGGTGTTTGGCTCGGCCAGCCAGGCTTTCAGCCAGCGCAACATCAATTGCAGCATCGAAGAAAGCATCGACCGTTTTGCGCCCGTGGTGGCCGCCGCGCACGCCGCCGGGCTCAAGGTGCGCTCGGCCATCAGCTGCGCGCTGGGCTGCCCGTACCAGGGTGAAGTGACGCCCGACGCGGTAGAGCACCTGGTCAAGCTGTTCAAGCAGATCGGGGTCGACCACTGCGGTGTGGCCGACACCATCGGCGTGGGCACGCCGCGCCGGGTGCAGGCGGTGATGGCGCGCGCCCTGCTGCATTACCCGCTGGCCCAGGTCAGCGGCCACTTTCACGACACCTACGGCCAGGCGCTGGCCAATATCTACGCCTGTCTGCAACTCGGCATCCACACCTTCGATACCAGCGTGGCCGGGCTGGGCGGCTGCCCGTATGCCAAAGGCGCCACCGGCAATGTGGCCACCGAGGACGTGGTCTTCATGTTGCAAGGCATGGGCATTGACACCGGTATCGACCTGGACGCGCTGGTCGATGCCGGCGGCTTCATCTCGGGCGTGCTCGGCCGGGCACCGGTGTCGCGCGCCGGCAAGGCCTTGCTGATTCAGCGCGGGCGGGTGCTGGCATGAGCTGCCGCAGCGCGCGCACCGGCGCCCCATGAAAACGCCTGCCGCCGCAGGCGTGGCCAGCCCCTGCATCAGCCTGTGCCAGATGCACCCGGCCACCGGCTGGTGCCAGGGCTGCCTGCGCACGCTGGACGAGATTGCCGCCTGGGGCGGGCTGGACGACGTGGGCCGGCGCGGCGTGTTGCAGCAGTTGCGCGCCCGTCGCCTGGCCTGGCGCGCGCTTGCGGCGGATGCCGGCGCCAACCCCCAGGCCGCGACACCGGCCAGCGGCCCCGGCATCGGCCCTGGCCAAGGCACCGACGCAACGCCATGAAGCAGATCACCTTTTATTTCGACGTCATCTCGCCTTACGCCTGGCTGGCTTTTCACCGCTTGCCGCAGGCACTGGCCGGGGCCAGCGTGGTGGTCGATTACCAGCCCGTGCTGCTGGCCGGCCTGCTGGCCCACTGGGGCCAGAAGGGCCCGGCCGAGATCGAGCCCAAGCGCGCCTGGACTTACCGCCAGGCCGCCTGGCTGGCCGCGCAGCAAGCCACGCCGCTGCAACTGCCGCAGCCGCACCCGTTCAACCCGCTGGCGCTGCAACGCCTGGCGCTGGCCAGCGCCCCGGTGGGCGGCACGCCCAATCGGCGGGTGCTGGATTTGCTGTTCCGCCATGTCTGGTGCCGGGCCGGCGCCGACCCCAACGACAGCACCGCGCTGGCCGCGCTGACGGCGGCCGTGGCGCCGCTGCGCGACCCGGCCGGGCCCGAGGTGAAGGCTGAATTGCGCCAGCGCACTGCGGCTGCGGCGGCTGCGGGCATCTTCGGCGTGCCCACGCTGGTGTGCGACGGCCGCGCGTTTTTTGGCCAGGACGGCCTGCTGATGCTGGCCAGCGCGCTGCACGGCGACGCCTGGTTTGACGGCCCGGCCTGGCTGGCCGCCGGCCAGCAACCGGTGGGCCAGCAACGGCCTCAGCGCTGAAAAGTGTCTGACAGGCGGGCGGCACGTCCGCCTACCTGGCTCTCGGGATTTACCGCAGGGCAGGCTTAATTTCCCGCATGGCGAAATATTTAATCAGGGTTTCCACTGATTTTGTAAGTTTTTGTTGGCTTGGTGTCAGAACTCGGTCAGTGCCCCCGCCAATAGTCCCGCCTGCGGCACATCCGTGCCAATGGATCATTTCAGGAGAAACCCCCCATGGCCACAGCTTCGGCAACCATGACCGCCAGCGGCAGCGCGCCGCCCATGACCCGAGAAGAGAAGAAAGTCATCTTTGCCTCGTCGCTCGGCACCGTGTTCGAGTGGTATGACTTCTACCTTTACGGCTCACTGGCGCCGATCATCGCCAAGCAGTTTTTCACTGCGCTCGACCCCTCAGCGGCCTTCATCGCGTCGCTGCTGGCGTTTGCCGCCGGCTTTATCGTGCGGCCGTTTGGCGCGCTGGTGTTTGGCCGCCTGGGCGACATGATCGGCCGCAAATACACCTTCCTGGTCACCATCCTGATCATGGGTTTGTCGACCTTCATCGTCGGCATCTTGCCCACCTATGCGTCGATCGGCGTGGCCGCGCCCATCATCCTGATCGGCCTGCGCATGCTGCAAGGCCTGGCGCTGGGCGGTGAGTACGGCGGTGCCGCCACCTACGTGGCCGAGCACGCGCCGCACGGCCGGCGCGGCGCCTACACCTCGTGGATCCAGACCACGGCCACCTTGGGGCTGATGCTGTCGCTGATGATCATCCTGGGCGTGCGCAGCTACATGGGTGAAAAAGACTTTGGCGACTGGGGCTGGCGCATTCCGTTCATCGTCTCGATCCTGCTGCTGGCGGTCAGCGTGTGGATCCGCTTGTCGATGAACGAATCGCCCGCCTTCAAGAAGATGAAGGAAGAGGGCAAGATCTCCAAAGCCCCGCTGACCGAATCCTTCGGCCAGTGGAAGAACGCCAAGATCGTGATCCTGGCGCTGTTTGGCCTGGTGATGGGCCAGGGCGTGGTGTGGTACACGGGCCAGTTTTACGCGCTGTTCTTCCTCACCAGTGCGTTGAAAGTGGACGCTGCCACGGCCAACATCCTGATCGCGGTGTCGCTGATCATCGGCACGCCGTTTTTTGTGATCTTCGGCACCTTGTCCGACAAGATCGGCCGCAAGCCGATCATCATGCTGGGCCTGGCGCTGGCGGTGTTCACTTACTTCCCGCTGTTCAAGGCGCTTACCGCAGCGGCCAACCCTGAGCTGGCCCGCGCGCAAGCCACGGCGCAGATCGTCGTCAAGGCCGACCCGTCCACCTGCTCATTCCAGGGCAGCCCGGTGGCACGCGAGGTTGATTTCACCTCGGGCTGCGACATCGCCAAACGCGCGCTGACGCAAAACTCGGCCAGCTACTCGAACGAGAGCGTGGCCGCCGGCACGGGCACCATCATCAAGATCGGCGAAAAAGAGCTGACACCGCCCACCGGCACCGTGATGGCGGGCGGCTTCAAGTTTGACGAGGCATCGGCCAAGGCCATCGCCGCCTTCAAGAAGGACGTGGCCGATTCACTCAAGGCCGCGGGCTATCCGCCCAAGGCCGCGCCGATCCCGTTCATGGGTGGCAACTGGTGGACGATCGTCGGCATCCTGTCGATTCTGGTGCTCTACGTCACGATGGTCTACGGCCCAATTGCCGCGATGCTGGTCGAGCTGGTCCCGACCCGCATCCGCTACACCTCGATGAGCCTGCCGTACCACATTGGCAACGGCTGGTTTGGCGGCCTGCTGCCGTCGATCACCTTTGCGATGGTGGCGTCCAACGGCAATATGTACCACGGCCTGTGGTACCCGATCATCGTGGCGGCGGTGTGCTTTGTGATCGGCATGATCTTTGTGCGCGAGACCAAG
>JANMKO010000541.1:0-1591 GCA_031372085.1 Betaproteobacteria bacterium | reverse complement strand
CGCCTGCGCCGCACCGGCCAAGCACAGCAACGCAGCCAGCGCCACCGACGCCCGAAAATTCTTGTTTGACATCACATCACACCCCGGTTGAACTTAAAAAAGGCGGCCTTGGCCGCCGTGGTTTTAACCAAACACACGAAGTGTGCGTTGCCGGCGGGCCTGCGGCAAGCCCGTCCCCCCGGTCTGGAGGGGCAAGCCCCCCGCTAAAAAGGCACCAGGCTGCTGAATTGCCGGGGCCCGCTGTTGCTGCAGGCAGCCTGTGTGCCAGCCCCGACCGGCGCCACGGTGGCGGCGTCAAATCCCAGCGCACAAGCGTGCAGCAGCAAGCGCGGCGCGGCGGCGGCCTGCGCCGGGGTGGCGTACAGCGCGTCGCCCAGGATGGCGTGGCCGATGGCGGCCAGGTGCACGCGCAGCTGGTGCGACCGGCCGGTCAGCGGCGTCAGCCGCAGCCGGGTGGTGCCGGCCTGCGGGTCGCGGCCGATCACCTGCCAGCGTGTCAGTGACGGCTTGCCGCCGGCCCGGTCAACGTGCTGACGCGGCCGGTTGGGCCAGTCGGCCGCCAGCGGCAGGTCGATCTCACCGCTGTCTTGCGTCACCAGCCCGGCCACCACCGCCTGGTAGACCTTGTGCACCCGGCGCTGGGCGAAGGCGATGGACAGCTGGCGCTGCATCACCGGCCCCCGGCCAAACACCACCAGGCCCGAGGTGGCCATGTCCAGCCGGTGCACCACCAGCGCGTCGGGCCAGCGGGCGGTCACCCGGGCGGCCAGGCAATCGGCCTTGTCGGGCCCGCGCCCGGGCACGCACAGCAAGCCGGCCGGTTTGCAGGCCAGCAGCAGGTGGGTGCCCAGGTGCACCAGGGTCCAATCGGCGGGTTGGCTCACGCTGCCCAGCATAGCCAGCGCCCGCGCTTGACAAAATCGATACACGCCGATACCGCGCCGACAGGACTTGGCGGGCCGCGGGCGCGAGCATCGTGCTGTGTTCAACCCCACTCGAATCGAGTCCCCCATGAAAACCTGGATCAAACGCACGCTGATCGGCGCTTTCGGCGCCACGCTGTTGGTCGGCGGCCTGGCCGCCTGCTCACACCACCGCCACCACGGCGGCCAATGGACCGAGGCCGACATCAGCCAGATGCGCGAGCGCGTCATCGACAAGGCCAGCCGCGAGCTGGCACTGGACGAGGCGCAAAAAACCAAGCTCGGCCTGCTGGCCGACGCGCTCAAGGCCCAGCGCGGTGCGCTGATGGAAGGCGGCGCCAACCCGCGCACCGAGCTGGCCGCCGTGCTGGCCGGCGCGCAGTTTGACCGCGCCCGGGCCCAGGCGCTGATCGACGGCAAGACCGGCGCGCTGCGCGACAAGGGCCCGACCGTGGTGGCGGCGATGGCTGATTTTTTTGACAGCCTGAAACCCGAGCAGCAGCAGAAGGTGCGTGATTTGCTGGCGCGCGGGCGCGGCCACGGCTTTGGCCGAGGCTGAGGGTCTGGCGTGGCACGCTGGGGCGCAGCGGGCCACGCCGCGCCGTGCACCGTGCGAGCATCGACCCCTCGCCGCCACCGCCACCGCCCCTGCCCGCCCACCCGGCGCC
>JANMKO010000531.1:0-3045 GCA_031372085.1 Betaproteobacteria bacterium | reverse complement strand
CGCGGGGGGTGGCCCCAGCCGGCGCGCGCGGCGGCCCACTGCCGCAGCAACGCGCGGGTGAGCGGGTGTGCCAGGCCAGCCACCGTGCCGTGGCCCGCAGCGCCGGCTGGCACCGCCGTGAACGCATGCGCAGCGGCGCCCGCGCCAGCATCCGCATCGGCATTTGCATCCGCAACCGCATCCGCATCCGCATCCGCATCCGCAACCGCATCCACATCCGCAGTCGCAACCGCCACCGCGCCGCGTGCCGGCTCGTGCGGGCGCGCCAGCCGGGCGCGGTGCGGCCGGTGCGTGCCGGCACCGGCCCACAGCGCCCGGCCCAGCAGCACGGCGTAGACCACCAGGTTCCAGGCCAGCAGCGCAAGCAACGGCGGCGCCAGCAGGTTGATCACCCGGGCGGTGCCCAAGGATTCACCGGCCAGCCCCAGCGCGGCGGCCAGCAGCAGCAGCAACAGGCCACCCAGGCGCCCGTGCGCGGCTGCGCTGCCGGCCGGCGGGGCGGCGCCGGCCAACCAGGGCGCCAGGCGGTTGTCGCGCTCGGCCAGCCGCGCCAGGCCGAGCCGGGCGCGCCGGGCCAGCCAGGCCATGGGCGCCGCCGGTTCACCCAGCAAGTGGTGCGCTTGGGTGCCCGCCCACTCGGCGTCGCCCACCGTCCAGCCGGCGGCCGGCGTGCGCTCAAAAGCCCGCAGCAACAACACGGCACGGACGTCGGTTTCAGTCATGCGGTGGGCGGGGCGGGCAATGGCGCGGGCGGTCGGTGATCAGTGACGGGGCGCTGCGACAAAGTGGTGTGACTGGGTGGTGTGACTGGGTGGTGCGAGGGGGTGGTGCGACGGGATGGTGCGACGGGATGGTGCGAGGGGATGGTGCGATCACCCGGCAGCCGCTGCACTGGCAGTGCAGGCCAAAACCGGGGCGGCGGGCTGATTGTGCCGGTCTGACGGGCGCCGCCGGGCCCGCGGCCGGCCTGCGGTGGCGCGGCGCCGCTCAAGCCGGCGGCATCGGGACCAGCGCCCAGATCACCCCACCACCGCCACAAAAACCAGCACTTCGGCCCAAACCCACCAGCGGCTGCGCATCGGCCGGCTCAATGCAGGCGCAGCGCGCGGCTGCTGCAATCCGTCGCTGCATCTGCCTGGCCGGGGTGCGCCAACGCCAACCAACGCTGGCGGGCCTGGGCCACCACCTGGCGCAGCGGTGCGGCCAGCAGCGGGTGGTGCTGCATGAAAAACAGGTTGCACACGATCTTGCGTGCCACCAGCGATTGCCGGTGGGCGGCCAGCACCGCCGGTGTGGCCTGCCCGGTCGGGACGGCCTGCCCGGCAAGCCCGGCCGGCCCCGTCGGCCCGGCCGGCCCGACCTGCCCACACGGCGCGGCGTCAGTCCAGGCCGTCATCAGCGCCAGCGTGCCGCCAATCAGCGCGTCCAGGCTGGGTTGCAGCGCGCTATGGCCAGCGCCGTCGGGATGAGGGTCAGCGTCCTGGGTGAAATCGCTCATGCGGGGGCACCGGTTGAAAGCGTTGATCGGACCACTTGCCGCTGCGCCAAAGGCGGGCCAGCCACAGCAGGCGAATGAAACTGCCAAAAGCTTAATACGAATCGTTATCATTGCTGCTTGTATTGGTTCAGGAGTTTGGGGTGATCGGGATGCGGCGTGGCCTTCGGGCATTTTTTGACAGCGGCCTGGCGCGCTTGGGGCGCAGCGATTTGGGGCAGGCCAGCCTGGCGCTGGCCTGCCTGGCGCTGGCGGGCTGCGGCGGCGGTGGCGTGGGTGGCGCCGCAGCCAGCAGCGCCAGCGGGCCGGCGGCGGCGGGCGGTGCCACGATGTCGGCCACCGCCGCACTGGGCGAGCTGATCTTTCACGATGTCTCGCTGTCGGCATCGGGCCGCCAGGCTTGCAGCAGTTGCCATGTGGCAGAAAACGGCCATGCCGCCGCCAACAGCCTGCCGGCGCAGCGGGGCGGTGCCGATCTCGATTTGCCAGGCGCGCGCGCCGTGCCGGGCATTCGTTACCTGGCCAGCAACCGCGCCTTCCGATTTGCCGCCGGTGGCACGCCCACCGGCGGGTTTTTCTGGGACGGCCGCGCCGTCTCACTGGCCGACCAGGCGCGCGGGCCGTTTTTGAACCCGGTGGAAATGGCCAATGCCAGCGTGGCCGATGTGGTGGCGCGGTTGGCCAAGGCGGCTTATGCCGAGCAGTTCAAGACGGTCTTCGGCAGCGACATCTTCAGCCGGCCCGACGACGCAATGGCCCGGGTGGCGCTGGCCCTGCAGCAGTACCAGCTTGAAGACCCGGACTTCCGCCCCTTCAGCAGCCAATACGACGCCTTTCTGCGCGGCCAGGCGGCGCTCACCGCCACCCAGCAGCGCGGCCTGGCGCTGTTCAACGCGCCGGCCAAGGGCAACTGCGCGGCCTGCCACCCGTCGGCCCGGGCAGCTGACGGCAGCCCGCCACTGTTTACCGATTTTTCGTACGACAACCTGGGCCTGCCGCGCAACACGGCGCTGGCCCAAAACGCCGACCCGTCCTACTTCGACCTGGGCTTGTGCGCCCGGCCGGCCGGTGATCTGGCCCAGCGCACCGACCTGTGCGGGGCTTTCAAAGTGCCGTCGCTGCGCAATGTGGCGCTGCGCAAAGCCTATTTTCACAACGGCCGCTTCAGCACGCTGAAAGAGGCGCTGACGTTTTATGTGCAGCGCGACACCAGCCCCGAGAAGTGGTACCCGCTGCGCGCCGATGGCACGGTGGATGTGTTCAACGACCTGCCGCCCGCCTGGCGCGGCAACGTCAACCGCAGTGAGGCGCCGTACAACCGCCAGCGCGGGGATGCGCCCGCGCTCAGCGACGCCGAAATCGATGACGTGATCGCTTTTCTCGCCACCTTGAGCGACGGTTTTACGCCCTGAGCCGGCCGCTGCCCCTTTTTTTGCCTTTGGAGAACCCCGTGAACCCGCCTTGCAAACCCTTGCCGCCGCGCCTGCACCCGCTGGCCGCTGCTGTGCTGCTGGCCCTGCTGGGGCCGCTCAATGCCGCGCAGGCCCAGA
>JANMKO010000527.1:0-4974 GCA_031372085.1 Betaproteobacteria bacterium | reverse complement strand
GAACCAGTGCATCAGCAGCCATGCCCGCCTTCAGCAACAAGACAGACCCATCGGGCTGCCGCAGGGTCGGCGGGAGCTTTGCCACGACGGTAAAAACGGGATCGCTGGCGGGGTCGCCCTGCCGCGCATCCAGTGACATTGCCGGAGAGTCGCTGACACTATCAACGAGGGCATCGAACTGCCCGAACTTCTCTTGCGGGTAGGCGCGCAGTATGAACTTCACTGCGACGCCAGGCTTTACCGATGCGACCGCGCGGGCCGGCACCAAGAGCCGAAGGATCAACGGCTGTCCTTGTGGGCGGATGGTGAACAGCGCTTGCCCAAGCACCAATGATTGCCCTTGCGAAATGAGTGCCGCAGTAACGGTTCCAGCCTCAGACGCATGAATCACCCGCTCTGCTTCGGCGTCAGCCATGACCATCAAACGGTCTAACTCGGCACGGCTGCGCTGCCGATTCTCTTGAACGCCTAAGAGGCGTGCGTTGATCAGGCGACGCTCGGCCTGTGCGAGTTGTAGGTCTCGATCAATCCGCGCCAGCGCTGAACGTGAGGAAGCGACATGTGTTGCTCGCAATGTGACGTCGTCGCTCTTTTGCGCTGCCTGCATCCGTGTCGCAAACCCCTGTGCAGCGACTGCTGCAACTTGCTCACTCTGCTCTCGTAGGCTGTCCAGCAGGCGAAGCCCAGCCTCAATGTCAGGGAGCAAGCTGTCCCGCTCCTCCCGAAGTCCAGCAAGGCGTTTGTCGATCAACTCATGTTGCGCGAGCGCTTCTTCGCGAGCCGCATTCAATTCACGTGTGATGGCACTTAGCTCGCCAGCGACGCTGATTCTCATAGCTGAACTTTGACTGCGCCCGTCGCTGCGAAAGTTGTCTTTAGCCAACACAGCGAGCGGCTCGCCCTTCCGCACAAGTGCGCCATCAGAAACCATTATCTGTTTGACAGTAAAACCATCGGCAGGGGAGCGTACTCTCACTAGCCCGCCGATTGTGTCGATGTACGCAGGCAATCGAAAAAGCGGCGCATAGTCGGTGAGTGCCGCGATACCAATCAGACCCACAACCAAGAAAGCGGCAACGACAGTGAAGACTGCGGTGCCGCGCCAGTGCACGAGAAAGGGATCACCGTATTGCGAACCTGCTGCGACCTGTACCGGCAGCGGGCGAAACAGCGAACGTGGCCTGCTCTGGGTCACTGAAGTGACTCGTAGCTGACTGCACCCGATATCAAAGGATGAGTTTTCAGTGGGTTTCGCACAATGTTTTCTTTCGGGCATATGAATGGGGCACGATGTTGAGTTTACGCAACCTCCCGCCAGTGGCTCTCACCAGATGCCTGCAGACTGAAGAAAAAAGGGCGGACGATTTCGGGCCACTCACGATTAGGGAGAGACGCCTGCAAATCCAGCGGGTATAACAAGTTGCGGGCATTGGAGCCCGAGCAACCCTAGGACGGCAACATGACAACAAACCGATTCAAGCGGCTCGCGACGGTGGTGGCTGGCCTCTTTGCGCTGCTGGCCGGCTGCACCATCAACATCTACCACGATGGCAAGCACCACAGCGGCGGCGGCAAGGCCAGCGCCACTAACCCGATGGTGGTGGTGGAAGAAGGCAAGGTGCTGCGGGTTGATCCCGACCCGATCACCTTTGCCAAGGACCAGGTGGATGTCACCGTCACCTGGCACCTGCCCAAGGGCAAAGGGCTGCGCTTTCCGCCCAACGCAATCACTTTCGATGCCGCTGGAAGCGAGGAATTTGTCAAATGCCGCCCCAGCGAGGACGCCAGCAGCTACAGCTGCTTGAACCGGCACAGCAAGCCAGGCCGCTACAAGTACGACGTGCTAGTGCAGCAAGACGGCAAGCTGCTGGACAAGCTGGACCCGGAGGCGTGGAACTTTTAACCTGGCGCTGAGGGTGCCTGCGCACTGGCCAGGGATGCACGCAAGGCGGCCCAGGCGATGTCCAGGGGCTGCAAGCCACCGGCATGGGCCGCAGCCTCAAAAGCCTGCGCGCCCAGGGCCGCACGGACACGGTCCATCAAGGGTGCCAGAAAGGCTTGATCTGGCGCCACGCGCTGCATGCCCGCCAACCGGTACTGCGCCGTGGCCAGGCCATGGGCGCGGGCGGCGGCCAGCCAATCACACTGCATGGCCGCCAGCCCGGTGCTGACATCCAGCACGCCCAGCGCGGCGGGTTTTGAGCCGTTGTCGTCGGCAATCTGCATCACGTCGCGCAGCAGACCGGGCACCGGTTGCACCCGCCCGCCGGCCAGCATCACCATGGCAAGGTTGAGTTGCGCCACCGCGATGTATTCGGCGTCACCCAGGCCTTGTGCCAGGCCCAAGAACTCCAGGTACAGGGCATCGGCCATGTCCAGCCGGCCCTCCATGCGGTGCAGTTGGGCCAGCGCATTGAGCGCTGGGCCCAGCTGACGCGGGTTGCCGGCGCTGCGGGCGGCGGCAACCGCTGCAACGTAGTGGCCGCTGGCCTCGGCCAGATTACCTAGCCCGATGGCGGCGGTGCCCAAGGGCTGCAACACGGCGGCGGCGCACACCGTGTCACCGGCTTCAACTGCCACGGCCAGGCAGGCGGTGAGGTGGTCACGGGCGTCTTGATAGCGGCCCATGATGCAGCACAGCTGGCCGGCATCAAACAGCCCACGCGCACGGGTTGAGTCCCGCGCCTGCGCACCGGGCTGCGCCAGCACTGCAAGGGTGGTGCCCAGGCCCAGGCTAAGCAGACCCCGGTTCAGCCAGTAAGGCCGCATGGCAAAGCTCATGCGCAGGCCTTGCACGGCTTTGGCGCGGGCTTGGGCTTCAGCGTCAGCGTCGACGCCGGTGGCCTGGGCACACCAGGCCAGCGCCACCAGCAGGTTTTCCCGCTCGGTATCCAGTTGGGCCAGCCACTGCGCCTGCGCCGGCCCCGCCAGGTGCGGGCGCGCCTGCTCTGCCAGCGCCAAACATGCCGCCGCGTGCCGTTGTCGCATCGTGGGCGCCTGTTGCTCTGCCGCCAGCAGCTTGTCAGCGGCAAACTGGCGCATGGTGTCGAGCATGCGGTAGCGCACGTTCGCGTCACCGTCTGCCGACATCGCGACCAAAGACTTTTCGACCAGGCCGGTCAGTAGATCCAGCACCGCATCGCTGCTCAGCACCTCATCACCGCCGCACACAGCTTCAGCCGCCTCCAACGTCCAGCCCCCCGCGAAAACAGACAGCCGCCGGAACATCACGCGCTCCGCGTCGTCCAGCAAATCATGGCTCCAGTCGATCAGCAATTGCAGCGTGCGCTGGCGCGGCGCCACCGTGGCATCGCGGGTGCTGAGCAAGGCGAAGCTAGCGCGAAGCTGGATGGCGATGGCCCGCACCGGCAGCGCCCGCACCCGGGCGGCGGCCAGCTCAATCGCCAGCGGGATGCCTTCTACACGGCGGCATATCTCCACCACTGCCGCCGCGTTGTCGGTACTCAGGCGGAAGGCCGGCTGGGCACCGGCCGCCCGGTCGGCAAACAATCTCACGGCGGCGTGCTGCAGCAGTTGCCCGGTATGGGCGGGGTCAGCGGGGCCAGCGGGGCCAGCGCCAGCCGCCTCATCGGTGAATGCGGGCAGGCCCAGCGGCGGCACCGGGTAGGCCAGCTCACCGGCCACCCGCAGCACTTCGCGGCTGGTGGCCAGCAGCTTGACCCGCGGCCCGGCTTGCAGCAGTGTCTTGGCCAGGCCGGCGCTAGCGTCCAGCACATGCTCGCAGTTGTCCAGGATCAGCAGCAACTGCCGGTCAGCCACAAACTGCCGCAGCGCGTCCATCATCGGCCGGCCCGGCGCCTCCTTGACGCCCAGCACGCTGGCCACTGCCTGCGCCACGCGATCGGCCGCCTGCTGCAGATCTTGCAGCGGTGCCAGCTCAACAAACCACACACCGTCGGCAAACCCGTCCAGCAACTCGCCGCCCAGCGCCGCCGACAAGCGCGATTTGCCGATGCCACCGGTGCCGTACAGCGTGATCAGCCGGTGCTGCGCCACCAGGCCGTGCAACTGGGCCAGCACCTGCTCGCGGCCGATGAATCGGTTCAACGGCTGGGCCAGGTTGTTGGGCGTGGCCGCCAGCAAGCGCAGCGCGGGGAAATCCGACCGCAACGACGGCGCCAGCACCTGCCACACCCGCTCAGGCAGTGACAGATCACGCAGCCGCACGGCGCCCAGGTCGCGCAGCGCCACGCCGGGCGGCAGCCGGCCTTGCAGTGAATCGGCCACCACCTGCGACAGCAGCACCTGGCCGCCATGCGCTGCGGCCATGATGCGGGCGGCGCGGTTCACCTCCGGGCCGTAAAAATCATGGTCACGGGCTTCTTCAGCCGCCGTGTGCAGGCCGCAGCGCAGCGCCAACGCCAGGCCGGCGGTGGCCTGCGGGTCGGCCAGTGCATGCTGCATCTGCAAGGTGGCGTTCAGTGCGTTCAGCGCATCGTCAAACACCGCATGAATGCCGTCGCCGGTGGTCTTGACCAGCCGGCCGCAGTGTGCCGTCACTGCCGTGCGGGCCATCTGGTCATGGCAGGCCAGTGCGGCGCGCATGCGCTCGGTGTGCTGCTCCCAGAGCCGGGTGCTGCCCTCGATGTCGGTGAACAAAAAACAGACAGCGGCGTGGGGTGCGGGCACGGGCGTTTCTCGGGGGCGGTGGGGGCGGCAGGGGCAAATATTGCGGGAGATTGTGCGGGCAAAGCGCTGACCTGGGCCCGCTCGACAATGCCGCTGATGACGGCCGCACCCCCTGCCCCACCGGGCCCAGCCCGCCAAACCGGCCTACCCTGCCCGCCCTGCCGTCCCTGCCGTCCCTGCCGTCCCTGCCTGACGCTGCAAACCCTGGACCGGGGCGACGGCCTGCTGGGCCTGCGGCCCTGCGGCCCGGTGCGGGCGCCGGCACGCACGCCGCTGTTTGGCGCCCGGGGGCCGCAGGTGACGGTGGCGCTGCTGAGCTTTGTG
>JANMKO010000508.1:0-3949 GCA_031372085.1 Betaproteobacteria bacterium | reverse complement strand
GATCCGTTGGCCGAAATCGCGTTTTTGAGCTTTTCGTTTGACCGCGTGATCGACCAGGATATTTCGCATCACCTGTGCCGCCATTGAGAAAAAATGGCCACCGGCTGGCTGATGGATTTGCAGCGTGAGGCGCGCCGCCTGCTGGAATCAGGCAATCCGGAGGTCTGGGACACGCTGACCCGGCAGTTTGAGGGCCAGTTGATCCACACCGCGCTCGACATCACCCGCGGCCGGCGCATTGAGGCCGCGCACAAGCTGGGCATCGGCCGCAACACCATCACCCGCAAAATCCAGGAGCTGGGGCTGGAGGATTGATCGGCCTGCGGGGGGTGGGTTGAGGGGGCAGTCAGTAGCGGAAGGTGCGCCGGTTGCGCGGCGCGTTGGGTGGTGGCGCACCCATGCTGCGCTCCAGATCGTCAAACATCGAGCTGCTGGCCTCTGAGTTCAGGCCGCCAGTCTCGCTCGGCGCCACGTCCGACAGACTGACCCCGCTGAGTGAGTCCGAGCCCGGTGCGATGTCATTGCGCTTGCCCGGCATCGTGTCGTGGTTGACGCCCCAGACATACGGCATGTTGTTGCGCACCGTGATCGCCTCCATCAGCCGAAACCGCAGCACCCGCAGGTGCAGCGCCTCGCCCGACAGGGGGTCGCCGTCCTGCAGCACCGCCAATTGCTCCAGCCCGCGCTGCAACACACCCACCGGCAGGCGTTTGAGTGCCGCCGAGCCGCGTTTGGCCAGTGAGCGCTCGATGCACGACAGGTGCGGCATCATCTGGCGGATGGTGGGGTGGTTGCGCATGTGTTGGCGCAGCGTGCGGTGGGCGTCGCGCAAGGCCTGGCCTCGGCTGGGTGGGGGCAGGGTGGTGGCGTCAGCGCTGCCGCGCTGGCCCGATTTGCGGCCCCGCAGCCCACCCAACACCCGCAACCACCGCTGCAACGGCCCGCGCCAGCCGGGGCCGGGGGCCGATTGCTCAAGGGCAATGGTGTCGTCGAACTGGGTGAATGCTGCTGGCCTCAAGTTCCCTCCAGACCCGGTGTGACAGCAGGGCCATCTGACATCGTGGCCCTGAACTGCAATCGACTGCAATCATCATGAGCGGGCCAAATCATGCCACACCGCAGGGCCGCCATACCGCCAACCTGTGCGACACGGACCGGCGCATCAGCCCGTCAAGTCGAGCCACACCGGCGCATGGTCGCTGGGCCGCTGATGTTTGCGCGGCAGCTTGTCCACAGCACAGGCCGTCACCTGCGGCTGCAGCGCGGCGCTGACCAGGATGTGGTCGATGCGCAGGCCCTGGTTTTTGCGGAAGGCCAGGTTGCGGTAGTCCCACCAGCTCCAGGTGCGCGGTGCCTGCTCAAACAGCCGGAAGGCGTCCACCAGCCCCAGCCCCAGCAGTGCCCGGAAGTGCGCCCGCTCTTCGTCGGTGCAGTGGATTTGCCCGGCCATCAGCACCGGATCAAAGACATCGCGGTCCTCGGGTGCCACGTTGTAGTCACCCATCAGCACCAGCCGGGGGTGTTGGGCCAGCTCGGCGCGCAGCCAATCGCGCAGCGCGTCCAGCCAGGCCATTTTGTAGGCAAATTTGTCGGTGCCCGGGGCCTGACCATTTGGAAAGTAGGCGCCGACCACCCGCAAGCCGGCCACTGTGGCGGCAATCACCCGGGCCTGGGGGTCGTCAAAACCGGGGATGCTTTTAACCACCTCGGTGGCCGGGCTGCGCGACAACAAAGCCACGCCGTTGTAGGTTTTCTGGCCAAACCACTGGCTGTGCCAGCCGGCGGCGCTGATGTCGGCGTCCGGAAACCTGTCATCCGTCAGCTTGGTTTCCTGCAGCACCAGCACGTCGGGCTGGTGCGCGGCCAGCCAATCCAGCACCTGCGGCAAGCGCACGCCGAGCGAGTTGACATTCCAGGTGGCGAGTTTCATTTGTGACCTAAGCCGTTGGTTTAACTGAATAAATTCCCATGAAAGGGTTGGCCAGGCAGATCATCGCAGCGCAGACCTTGGAGACCATCCCGTTTGACCGTTGGCTGGCGACGCAGAAGCCGCCGGGCAGAAGATGATCGGGCGGGCGCGGCGCAGGCTCACGCAAGATCGGTCGCCTGCACCAGCGACGCGATGATCGGACAAGGCAGGTCGCCGCGTGTGTGTTCGCACTCGATGACCAGCTGCTTCAGGGTCTTCTGCATCCGCCTCAGGTCGGCCATTTTCTTCTCGATCTGCAGCAGCCGGTCTGTCGCGATGCGGCGCACTGAACTGCGGTTCGCGCCGGCCTCCAGCCGCAGCAACTCGGTGATTTCGTCCAGCGAGAAGCCGAGGTTCTGCGCGTGCTTGATGAAGTGGATGCGCGTCGTCAGTGCCACCGGGTACTGGCGAAAGCTGCCTTCGGACGCCGGTACGGGCAACAGCCCGCGCTGCTGGTAGTAGCGGATGGTCTCGATGCCCACGCCGGCAGCGCGCGCAAGCCGTCCGATGGTCATTGACTCGGGATTGTTTGAGGTCATTGCAAAAATAGCCTTGACGCTGGGGTCGGGTACGGAGTCTATGCTGTGTGCATTGCTGGCCACAAGAGGAGAAAACGATGAATGAAACCCCCCAACCCGACCACGCGCATCAGGCGGCAGACGCCGCCACACCGGCAACCCGGTCGGGCTGCTGCGCGGCCAGACCAGGCGCAGCCATCGAGGCGCCCCAGCCCTTGAAAGACCCGGTCTGCGGCATGACGGTGACGGCTCAATCGGCGCATTTATTGCAGCACGAGGGCAAGCCCGTCTACTTTTGCAGCGCGGGCTGCAAGGCCAGGTTTGCGACTGACCCTGCCAAGTACCTGGCCACTGCGGCTGCGGCGCCCACGACGCTGATGACGGCCGCGCTCGCCACGCCGGCCACGGTGCTTGCCGGCGCCGTCTATACCTGCCCGATGCACCCCGAGGTGCGGCAGGACCACCCCGGCGCCTGCCCCAAATGCGGCATGGCGTTAGAGCCCGAGATGCCCACGCTGGACGACGGCGAGAGCCCCGAGTTGACGGACTTCCGGCGGCGCTTCGTCTGGACGTTGCCGCTGACGGTGATCGTCACGGTGCTGGCGATGGCAGGTCACCAGGTGGGGTGGTTCGAGATGGGCACGCAGAGCTGGATCGAGATGGTGCTCACGTTGCCCGTCGTGCTGTGGGCGGGTTGGCCGGTCTTCGAGCGCGCGGTGCAGTCGGTGATCCATCGCAGCCCGAACATGTGGACGCTGATCGGCCTTGGCACGTCGGCGGCGTTCCTCTACAGCGTGGTGGCCACCGTGGCGCCCGGGCTGTTCCCCGCATCGTTCGTGTCGATGGGTCGGGTGTCGGTCTACTTCGAGGCAGCGGCGGTGATCATTTCGCTGACGTTGTTGGGCCAGTTGCTTGAGCTCAAGGCGCGCTCGCAGACCTCGGCGGCCATCAAGTCGCTGCTGGGCCTGGCGCCGAAGACCGCCCGCCGGATCAATGCCGATGGCACGGAAGAAGACGTGCCGCTGACGCACGTTCATGTCGGCGACTCGCTGCGCGTGCGGCCCGGCGAGAAGGTACCGGTCGATGGCGTCGTGCTGGAGGGCAGCAGCGCGGTGGACGAATCCATGCTGACCGGGGAGCCCGTGCCGGTGACCAAGCGCGTTGGCGACCCGCTGATCGGCGCGACGCTCAACACCAACGGCGCGCTGGTGATGCGCTCAGAAAAGGTCGGCTCGCAGACCGTGCTGGCAAGCATCGTGCAGATGGTCGTGCAGGCCCAGCGGTCCAAGGCGCCGATGCAGCGCATGGCCGACCAGGTGGCGGGCTACTTCGTCGTCACCGTCGTCAGCATTGCGTTGCTCACCTTCGTGGTCTGGGGCGTGTTCGGGCCCGAGCCGAGCTGGGTGTTCGGCCTGATCAATGCCGTGGCCGTGCTCATCATCGCCTGCCCGTGCGCGCTGGG
>JANMKO010000502.1:0-3045 GCA_031372085.1 Betaproteobacteria bacterium | reverse complement strand
CCGCCCCCCCCCCCCCCGGCAGCCCACCGCCGCCCGACCACCGTCGCCTGGGCCAGGCGCTGGCCCCGCAGCCGCCAGACCCCACCCGCCCGCGCCCGCCCGACGAGCCGCCGCCAACCCGGATCAACGTCGAGCGGGCCTGGACCGACCGCGAGGCGCTGCGCCAGGCCGACTTCGACAGCATGACGGCCGACGAATGGCGCGCCGCGCAGCGCCTGCTGGCCAAAATGCCCGGGCTGTTTGAGCCGCTGGCCACCCGCCGCCACCGCCCCGCCGCCCGCCCGGGCCGGCCCGACTGGCGCGCCACGCTGGCGGCCATGGCGCGCGGCGGTGGTGACATGCCGGCCCTGCGCTGGCAGGCGCCGCGCCAACGGCCACCGCCGCTGGTGGTGCTGGCCGATATCTCGGGCTCGATGAGCCGCTACTCGCGCATGCTGCTGCACTTTGCCCACGGGCTGGGCCGGGCCGACGGCCGGGGCGGCGGCAAGGTGGAAAGCTTTGTCTTTGGCACCCGGCTCACCCGCACCACCCGCTTGCTCAAAAACCGCGACCCGGACATCGCCGTGGGCCAGGTGGTGCGCGCCGTGGCCGATTGGTCGGGCGGCACCCGCATCACCACCAGCCTGCATGAGTTCAACCAGCGCTGGGCGCGGCGCGTGCTGCCAGGCCAGGCCACGGTGCTGCTGATCAGCGACGGCCTGGAGCACGGCGACACCACCGCGCTGGCCTTTGAGATGGAGCGGCTGCACAAAAGCTGCCGCAGCCTGGTGTGGCTGAACCCGCTGCTGCGCTTTGCGCAATTTGAGCCCCGGGCGGCTGGCATCAAGGCCATGCTGCCGCATGTCGATCGGTTTCTGCCGGCGCACAACCTGCAAAGCCTGGCCGATCTGGTGGCCGTGCTGGCCCGGCCGGGTCTGGCTGACCGGCCTGCGCTGCGCACCCCACTGACGCGCTGAACCCATCCCCTCATCACCCGCCAACCCGGCCCGCCCCACCATGCAACTCACCAGCCAGCAAACCCTGCCCGTCAGCCAGGCCCAAGCCTGGGAGGCGCTCAACGACACCACGCTGCTGCAACAAGCCATCCCCGGCTGCGAAAGCCTGACGCCGGCCGGCGACCACCAGTACGAGGTGCTGATCACGGCCGCCATCGGGCCGGTGAAGGCCCGGTTCAAAGGCAAATTGCAGCTGGAGAACTTGCAGCCGCCCACCTCGTACACGCTGCGCTTCGACGGCCAGGGCGGCGCCGCCGGCCACGGCAAGGGCCATGCCGAAATCCGGCTCGAATCAACCGGCCCGAACCAGACTGTGCTGCACTACAGCGCGCATGCCACGGTGGGCGGCAAGATCGCGCAGATCGGCTCACGGCTGGTGGACATGGCGGCGCAAAAAATGGCCACTGAATTTTTCGAGACCTTCAACACCAAGCTGCAAGAGCGCTATGCGGTGGTGGCCGCGCCCGCCGCCGCACCGGCCGCAGCAAAGGGCCTGCTGGCCGGCATCGTGGCCTGGTTCAAAAAGCTCTTCGGCGGCTGAGGGCCAGCGTGCTCAGGTGCTCGGCAAACAGCCGGTCTTCGATCAGGTGCCGGCCACCGGGTTTGGTCAGGATGCCGGCACGCTGCAAGCGGTCAAGCGCGGCGCGCACTTTGGCAATCGTCACCGGCGCGCCCACGGCATTGCCCAGGCTGGCCAACGTGGCCTGGCCCAGCGGCGGCTGGCCTTGCGCCAGCGCTTGCAGCAGGCCGCGCTCGAGTGCCGGCACGCCCGCCAGCAGCGCTTGCCAACCGGCCACTTGCCGGTCATCGCGCACCCAGCGCGCCATCGCCGCGTCCACATCGATCACCCCGTCGGCCGACATGGCTTTGACCAGGTCTTTCATCAGCGCCGGTTTGTAGCCGATGCGCTCAAAAGCCCGCTGCAAATCAGCCAGCGCCGGCTGTTTGCCCCGGTGCACCCGGCCAAAGTGAGCGGCCAGCTTTTCAAGATACTCATCGCCCAGCACCGGAAAATCCAGCAACTGGGCGAATTGGTACATCGGCCCGCCTGCGGCGGCCACCATCGCCGCCAGCGCCGCTTGCGATGAGCCGGTGAACACCGCCAGCAGCAGGCGCTTGTGCTTTTGCAGCACCGCCCGCAGCGTGCCGATGATGGCAGTGCCCTGGCTGTGCTCACCCAGTGCCTGGATCTCGTCGATCATCAACAGCACCGGCCGCCCGGCGGCGGCGGCCAGGCGCAGCACCAGCGCGTCCAGCCGCAACTCGGGTGCAGTGGGCAGGGCGCGGCGCTTGGGCGCGTCACCCAGCTCCACGCTGGCGCCCAGTGCGGCGAGCTTTTTCACCGGCGTGCGGGCAGTGCGTTGCGCCCGGCTGGTGGGCACAGTGGCATCGTCCAGCGCTTCTTCAAGGGCATGGTTGATGGCCTCCAGCGGCGCCGTGCGGTGCAGCCAGACATCGGCATACACCGGCAGCAGGCCACCCACGCGGGCGGCGGGTGTCAGGTCTTGGTCGAGAAAATAGGTCTTGCCCACCCGGCGCGGCGCAAACAGCGCCAGCGGCCGGCCGGGCTGGCCGCGCAACAGGCCCAGAAAACTTGCCGCCAGGGACGGGCGGCGGATTTCGATGTCGTCGAAGCTGCCGGTATCCGCCATGGTGGCGATTGTTGTTCGTTGTTGCTGAAACAACAAGTGCTTTTTGAACGACCATGAACCGCAGTGCGCTACCGTGGGCCTGAACCCGCGCCGAACCGGCTTCTAAAATCGGTGGTTGCCGGTGGGGCCTGTGCCGCCAAACCATGCGCTCATCAAGGAACTCCATGACCGACATGATCGAAATGACCGACATCCCCGCGATGCAACAGCGTCTGGAGGCTCTTTTCCCGGGCCTGATGGGCGTGCGCCTTACCGCGTTGGCCGCTGACCGCGTCACCGCCGAGTTGCCGGTGCGGCCCGACCTGTGCACCGCTGGCGGCATCCTGCACGGCGGCGCGTACATGGCCTTTGCCGACACGCTGGGCGCGGTGGGCACGGTGCTCACCCTGCCGGCGGGC
>JANMKO010000495.1:0-2612 GCA_031372085.1 Betaproteobacteria bacterium | reverse complement strand
GCGCGCCACCGACAGCGTCTGCGATCTGCTGGCCGTGCACCCGCACGCCGTGCTGGCGGTGTTTGACGACGCCGGCAATGCGGCCGACCACGGGCTGCGGCCGCTGCCGCCAGGGCAGATCACCGGCCCGCTGGCGCCGGTACAAGGCTTGGGCAAGCTGCTGCAACCGTACAGCGCCTTTGGCGGCCGGCCGGCCGAGGCCGATGCGCACTTCAATGTGCGCGTCAGTGAGCGGCTGCGCCACCGCCAGCGCGCGCTCACGGCCTGGGACTACGAGCGCCTGGTGCTGGAGAAATTCCCGCAGCTGTACAAAGTCAAATGCCTGCGCGCCGACGCACTGGGCGACGCGGCGGCGCCGGTCGAGCCCGGCCGCATTGACCTGGTGGTGGTGCCCAACATCACCCACCGCTTCCCGTCCAACCCGTACGCACCCAAGGCCAGCGCCGATCTGCTGCGCGACATCGAGGCTTTTTTAGCGGACAAGACGCCGGTGTTTGCCAGCCTGCGCATCAAGAACGCCCATTTTGTGGCGCTGATGGTGCGCTGCGGCGTGCGCTTCATGCCCGGCACCGATGAGGGCTACTGCCGCCAGCGGCTGACGCAAGACCTGAACCGCTTCTTGTCGCCTTGGGCCTATGACGACAGCGGCGATCTGGTGATCGGCGGCAGCATTTACGCCAACAGCATCATCAACTTCATCGAGCAGCGCGACTATGTTGATTTCATCGCCGGCCTGCGCTTGTTCACCATCGACGACGGCCGGCCCAAACTGGTGCCTGAGGGCACCGGCTACCACGCCAGCGCCGGCCGGCCCGACGCCGTGCTGGTGGCCGCCACGGCGCATGAGTTTGATGTGATTGCCGCCACCGATTTCCGGGTGCAGGGCTTTGGTGGCATCGGCAACATGCGCATCGAGCTTGATCTCATCGTCGGCTGATTGTTGCCAGCACGCCCCGCCGTCCCGCTTTTTGCAGAGTGCTCCAGGAGACCCCGCCATGAAGATCGACAAAACCGGCCGCGACACCCTGAAGTCGTATTTCGTCAAGAACGCCGTGCCCACGGCCAGCAATTTTGAAGAGCTGGTGGGCGCCGGGTTGAACCAGCGCGACGACGGCATTGCCAAGCTGCCCGGTGAGCCGATCAGCGTGCAGGCCGACGGCGACGACAACAGCCAGAAAAAAGCCATCAACTTCTACCGCAACTTCAGTGACCCCGGCCCAGCCTGGACGCTGGCGCTGAACCCGCGCGGTGACCCGCTGAAGGCCCAGACCGCCCGCCCCGGCCTGGGCGTGACCGACGGCGCCGGCGTGGCCCGGCTGTTCATCGACCAGACCACCGGCAACCTGGGCCTGGGCACCGTCACGCCCGAGGCCCGGCTTGAGGTGGCCGGCACGCTCAAGGTGGTGGGCCTGCACAACAGCGTGCGCGACAGCAGCTCGGGCCT
The DNA here is from genome assembly GCA_031372085.1 of Betaproteobacteria bacterium. Lineage (GTDB taxonomy): Bacteria > Pseudomonadota > Gammaproteobacteria > Burkholderiales > Burkholderiaceae_C > Pseudaquabacterium. Next base: position 1,168 of record JANMKO010000495.1, on the reverse strand, counting down.
GACCTACGGCGGCGCGTTGGTGCTCAAAGGCAATGCACCGCAGCTCGATTTCATCGACACCGAACACAACGACTGGGCCATCCACGTCAACGAAAACCGGCTGTACTTCATCCGCGAGCCCTGGCAATTCAGCGACCTGGTGCTGGACGGCAAAGGCAATGTCGGCATGGGCTGCGTTGATCCGCGCGCCAAGCTGGAGGTGCGCGGCGGCGCCATCATGCCCACCTTTGGCGCCGGGCCCGATTGCGGCATCCGCTTCCCGGCCGACGCCGCCGGCGGCACTGGGGACGTGGCCTACATCCGCAACTTTGCCCGCAGCGGTGAGGCCTGCACGCTGGAGATCGGCATCGAGAACGACGGCGACGACCACATCGCGCTGATGGCCTCGGGCAATGTGGGCATCGGCACCCGCACACCGGCCGCCAAGCTGGACGTGGCCGGCGCCATCTTTGCCGGCAACTCTGATCTGTACTTCACCCGCACCGACCATGACCACAGCATGATCGGCAACACGGCGGGCTGGGCGGCGATCGAGAACGCCCGCAACTACAACGCCTTGATGATCCTGGGCCGCAGCACCGGCGCGCCCACCGGCCGCCGGGTGATGGTGTGGGATTTTTTGCAGGTCAACGGCCAGTTTGTCAACAACTCGGACGTGCGCGCCAAGCGCGACATCAGCCCGCTGGCCTACGGCCTGGCCGAGGTGCGAAAGCTCAAACCGGTGGCCTTCCATTGGGCCGAGATTGAAAGCCCGCACAAGACGCTGGGCCTGATCGCCCAAGACCTGCGCGGTGTGCTGGACGAGGCGGTGTTTGTGGACGACCCCAGCCGCGCCGACAGCCGGTTGGGCATTGCCTACAACAGCCTGATCCCCGTGCTGATCAACGCCATCAAAGAGCTGGCGCTGCGCCTGGACGCGGTGGATGGCCAAGGCCCGGCGCCGGCGGTGGCCTGAGCCCGCCAATCCGGCGCGCTGATCACCCCGACCACCCGACCACCCGACCACCCGATCACCCGATCACCCGACCACCCGAGCAACCAGCACCCCAGCACCGCCCCGGCCATGGCCCAGCCCGACAACCCGATGCTCGATTTTGCAAGCCTGCGCAGCCGCGGCCTCGGCCTGCTGCAGCGCCTGGCCGGCAGCAGCTGGACAGACCACAACACC
>JANMKO010000463.1:0-2427 GCA_031372085.1 Betaproteobacteria bacterium | reverse complement strand
TGAATGCGGAGAAGTCCAACATAAACTCAGATGATTTACTCGCGTGGTGCTTGGCACATGGCAAACCAAACAGTGGCGCGTCGCGAGCCGAATTTGTAGCTGAAATGGGTATTCAAAACAGCGCCGGCGCTGCCTGACCATTCTCTTGACCGGTAGACCGCGCAGCTGGTGCTTTTTCAGCCCGTCAACAAAGTTGTGATGGACATGTCCCGCAGTAATTGGCAAGGTGAGAATATGAATCGATCATTCCGTTGCCCCCGGAAACCCACCATCGGGCTGGCCCTCTCAGCGTGTGCGCTCCTGGCGACTGACACTACTGAGGCAAATAGTCAATCGGCGGCTGCCGTCTTCGATGTGAAAGGTGAAAAACACTTCTCGCATTATCGTGAGGCGCTCTTGCGCTACTTGCGAAGCCGCAGCAGCGCAATCCACGTTGCAATCAGCCGGGCCTGACACCACGTTCAGCCTGCCACTTTGCAGCGGCCCAAGTTTGCGCACCATTTCATCAAAGCCCCAACCCGGCGCGTCACAAAGCGCAGGTTAATAACTCAAACGTTCGGCGTGGCAAAATATGACTGATCACCTTCCCGCAAAAGAAATCTGGGTTACCTGTGTTGGCGTGCTTGATGTGCAAATTGCACGATCATTCTCACAGCTGCTTGTGAATGCTGCTAGCGACAGTGTCACAAGAATACATACATTGATCCAGTCACCCGGCGGGACAATCAATGAAGGCATATTTTTGTATGAGTTCTTCAGGTCTTTCCCGGTCGAAGTGGTTGCGTACAACGGGGGGCACATCGGCAGCGCTTCACTGTCAGCGTACCTGGGCGCCAGAAAAAGGTATGTCTGTTCCAACGGCACCTTCCTGGTTCATCGATCAAAACCAGCGCCGGTCAACACATGGTCATTGCCACATATTCAAACAGTCGTTGACGGTCTGCAAATCGAAGATGCAAGAACCGAGGCGGTATTGAGATCAAATTCAAGCCTCACCCCAGAACACTGGAGTATATTTTTCTCCGGCTGCGATCTGACGCTCGACGCCAACACGGCCATTGACGTTGGAATAGCGCACGGCCTTGGTTCATTCACACCGTCGGGTCCGATGTACAGCCTGTAGCGCTCACCACAGCAATTCATTGCTGGCCAAACTCGGCCCACCGCAAAGTGTGGGTAAACCAGAATATTGCGCCTCGTCCCCATGCCCGCACCCCATGAGTACCGAGCCGCGCAGCCGACGGACGCGCCGGAATGCGTCGAGCTTCGTGGTTTGACGCGAGAGAATGCGGTCTCGGTGGCGCGCCTGGCGGCAATGGGAATTACGGCTGAATCCTGGGCCGAATCGATACGAGACAATTCGCTGCCAGGTTTTGTATGCCTGTCGGAAGGCAAATTGGTTGGATATTGTTTTGGCGACAGGCAATCAGGTGAGGTGGTGGTTCTGGCCGTGCGGCCTGAGTTTGAAAACCAAGGTATCGGTCGAGCGCTTTTGGATCAGCTGGTCAATGAATTGAGTCGCGCGGGGCGAGCCCGGCTGTTTCTTGGCTGCTCGGCCGATCCGAACAGCCGGTCATACGGCTTTTACCGCTATCTTGGTTGGCGCTCGACTTCGCAATACGATAGTAATTTCGATGAGATTCTCGAATACCATATCGCCACTGACAGTGGGCTGGCGCACCGGTGATCGCTGCGGTTGTGGTACTGCGCTACCGGTTCGGCGTCGGCGCGTTCTTCGCCTTCGCCGACAATATTCAAAAAGCGCTGAGAACGAAAAACATTGATGGCGCCCAACAGCTATTGCAGCAGGTTTAATCAGTTTGCAGACGCCGCGCCGGCAAATCATGCCGGTCGATCCCCCGCCAGGTAGCGCGCGCCGGCCCCCAAGCCGCCGGCCCGGTCTTGCGGGTTGTACAGCGCGCAGGCGGTGAGTGACAGGCAGCCGCAGCCGATGCAGGATGCCAACTGGTCGCGCAGCCGTTGCAGCGCGGCGATGCGGGCATCGATCAGCGGCTGCCAGGCACCGGCCAAACGCTGCCAGTCGGCCTTGTCGGGCGTGCGCTCGTCGGGCAGGCCGGCCAGCGCGCTGCGGATGTCGGCCAGGCCCAGGCCGACGGTCTGCGCCGCCCGGATGAAGGCCACCCGGCGCAGCACGTGGCGCGGGTACTGGCGCCGCCCGCCCGCGCTGCGCCCACCGGCGATCAGGCCCTCGGCCTCGTAAAAGCGCAGCGCGCTGGCCGCCACGCCGGCGCGCCGCGCCACCTCACCAATCGGCATCCAGGCATCGGTCATGGCAGTCTCCAGCAGGTTGAGGCGGGCACGGGGCCGGCGTGGGCTTTGCCGCTGGCGGGTGACAGCGCGGGCGGCGGGGGGTGGCGGGGGGGTGGCGCGGGTGGCGGTGGGGGTGGCAGTGGTTGCGGTTGCGGT
>JANMKO010000443.1:0-2063 GCA_031372085.1 Betaproteobacteria bacterium | reverse complement strand
GTCCAGCATGTCGGGCAGCTCGGCCATCGCGCCCACGCCGTCGGCAAAGCCTTGCAGCTTTTGCACAAACTCGGAGTATTCGATCTCGTTGATCGCGCCGCTGCGGTTGGCCATCTGCACCCCCGCTTGAAACTCACCGTAGTGCTGGCCGGCGGCGGGCAGCTCCCAGTCGCCACTGTGGGCGTTCAGGCCCTCGATCAAAAACGCCTTGGTGCCGGCGCGGCGCGACGGCGGCAGGTGCAGCAGCGCCAGCTCACCGGTGACAGGCACGTCCAGCCGCAGGCTGGCGATGGCGTCGATCAGCGGATCGAGCCGGGCGGCCCTGCGCGCGGCGGCGGCGCGCACGTCGGCGGGCAGCGCGCCCGGATGGGCCGGGTCGGTGCCGTCGCCGCCCACCGCGCCAGCCTCACGCAAGCCCGCTTGCGCCGCGTTGGTGGCTGCGCCGCCGGCCGCCAGCGACGGCTCCACCCGGCCGCTGGCGGCGTGGTCGGCCTGGCGCGGGCTGGCTTTGCGGGCGTTCCACAAGCCTTGCATGGCCACGCCCACCAGCACCAGCACGCCCACTGCGGCCAAGCCCTCCGTCAGGCTGATGTCCAGGCCGATCATGCGGTGGTCAACCCGCTGTCGGCCAGCCCGACAGCCGCGTCCATGTCCACCGCCACGATGCGCGACACGCCCTGCTCTTGCATCGTGACGCCAATCAATTGCTCGGCCATTTCCATCGCGATCTTGTTGTGGCTGATGAACAGAAACTGCGTGCCCTTGTGGCTCATCTCTTGCACCAGCCGGGCGTAGCGCTCGGTATTGGCATCGTCCAGCGGCGCGTCCACCTCGTCGAGCAGGCAAACCGGCGCCGGGTTGAGCAGGAAGATGGCAAACACCAGCGCGATGGCGGTGAGCGCTTTTTCACCACCCGACAGCAGGTGGATGGTGGCGTTTTTCTTGCCCGGCGGTTGGGCCATCACCTGCACACCGGCATCCAGAATCTCGTCGCCCGTCATTTGCAGCCGGGCCGTGCCACCGCCAAACAGGCTGGGGAACAGCCGGCCAAAGTGCTCATTCACCTGGTTGAAGGTGGCGCTGAGCAAATCGCGGGTTTCCAGGTCGATCTTGCGGATCGCGTCTTCCAGCGTGTGCATCGCGTCATTCAAATCAGCGTTTTGCGCATCGAGAAAGGTTTTGCGCTCCACCGCTGCCGTCAACTCATCCAGCGCGGCCAGGTTGACGGCGCCAAGCGCGGCGATCTCTTTGCCGATGCGGTCGATCTCGCCCTGCAAGCCCCAGAGTTTGATGCTGTCGGCCTCGATGCCGGCGGCCAGCGCAGCCATGTCCACCTGCGCGGCGCTGAGCTGGTCAAGGTATTGCGCACCGCCCAGTTGGGCGGCCTGGGCTTCGAGTTGCAGCTTGGTGATCTGGTCGCGCAGCGGTTGCAGGCTGCGCTCGAATTGCATTCGCTGCTCGTCGGCGCTGCGCAGTTGGGTTGATAAATCGTCATACCAGCTGCGCTGCGCGCCGAGCGCGGTTTCGCGGTCAAGTTTCAGCGCCAGCGCGGTTTGCAGGCCGGCCTGGGCGGCCGTGTCGTTCAAGCTGGCCAGCTCTTGTGCGCCTTGCTCAAGTGCCTGGGCGTTGCTGGCAGCTTGTTGCTGCGCGGTCTCGATGGCGCGTCGCAGCTCGGCTTGTCGTGCCGCCAGTTGCCGGGCCTGGAACTGCGCCTCTTGCGCCCGGCGCTCCAGTGCCCGGCCTTGCTCACGGGCGTCGGCCAACGTGCGCTCGGCGGTGATCACGGCTTCGTCCAGCGTGGCGTGGAGTTCCTGGGCCACCGCAAGCTGCTGGTCCAGCTCGTCAAACCGGGCTTCGCCGATGGCGCGGCGCTCGTCCAGCGCCTCAAGCTGGCCCTCGGCCTCGGCCAGCTCGCCGTCCAGTTGGCCGCTGCGCGCCTGGGTGGCCTCGGCTTGCTGGCTTGAGCGCAGGCTTTCGACTTGCAACTGATGGGCCCGGGTTTGCGCCTCGGCGGCGTCACGCCGGGCGCCGATCAGGCGTTGGGTGATGTCGGTGCAGGCGGC
>JANMKO010000181.1:0-2392 GCA_031372085.1 Betaproteobacteria bacterium | reverse complement strand
CTCACGGGCATGCTGCTTGGCGTTGAGCACCTGGTGCGGCAGCGTGGCCTGGGTGAGCAGGCCCGAGATCAGCTCGGAGTTCTCGATCGACGTGGTGCCCACCAGCACCGGCTGGTGGCGCTGGTGGCAGCTGCGGATGTCTTCGAGCACCGCGTTGTATTTTTCGCGCGCGGTCTTGTAGATCAAGTCAAGATCGTCTTTGCGCACCGTTGGCCGGTTCGGCGGTATCACCACCGTCTCCAGGCCGTAAATCTCTTGAAACTCATAAGCCTCGGTGTCGGCGGTGCCGGTCATGCCGCCGAGCTTGGCGTACATGCGAAAGTAGTTCTGGAAGGTGATCGAGGCCAGTGTCTGGTTCTCGCTCTGAATCTGCACGCCCTCTTTGGCCTCCACCGCCTGGTGCAGGCCGTCTGACCAGCGCCGGCCGGTCATCAGCCGGCCAGTGAACTCATCGACGATGATGATCTCGCCGTTCTGCGAGACGTAATGCTGGTCACGGTGGTACAGATGCTGGGCCCGCAGCGCGGCGTAGACATGGTGCATCAGCGAGATATTGGCCGCGTCGTACAGGCTGGCGCCTTCGGCCAGCAGGCCGGCCTCGGCCAGCAGGCGCTCGGCGTTTTCATGGCCGTCTTCGGTCAGCGTCACCTGGTGGCTTTTTTCATCGACGGTGAAGTCACCGGCCTCGATCACACCCTCGCCGGTGCGCACATCGGCCTCACCGATCTGCTTTTTCAGGCCCGGCACCACCGTGTTGATGCGCACATACATCTCGGTGTGGTCTTCGGCCTGGCCGCTGATGATCAGCGGCGTGCGGGCCTCGTCGATCAGGATCGAATCCACCTCATCGACGATGGCAAAGTTCAGCCCGCGCTGCACCCGGTCGGCCAGCTCATAGACCATGTTGTCGCGCAGGTAGTCGAAGCCGAACTCGTTGTTGGTGCCGTAGGTGACATCGGCGGCATAAGCGGCCTGCTTTTCTTCGCGCGTCAGGCCGGGCACGTTGACGCCCACCGTCAGGCCGAGAAAGCCGTAGAGCCGGCCCATCCACTCGGCGTCGCGCCGGGCCAGGTAGTCATTGACGGTGACCAGATGCACCCCCTTGCCGGACAGCGCGTTGAGGTAGACCGGCAAGGTGGCCATCAGGGTTTTTCCCTCACCGGTGCCCATTTCGGCAATCTTGCCGTTGTGCAGCGCCATGCCACCGACATATTGCACATCAAAGTGGCGCATCTTCAGGCTGCGCTTGCCGGCCTCACGCACGGCGGCAAAGGCTTCGGCCATCAGATCGTCGAGCGTGGCGCCTTGCGCGATGCGCTGGCGAAACTCATCGGTCTTGGCGCGCAGGGCGGCATCGTCCAGCGCCTCGAACTGCGGCTCCAGCAGATTGATCTGCTCCACCACGCGGCGGTATTGCTTGAGCAGCCGGTCGTTGCGGCTGCCGAAAATCGAGGTGAGTAGCTTGGGCAACATGCGGCGTCAGAAGGTGAGGAATCGGGGGGCGGGCGGTGCCGCACAAAGCCTGCGAGTTTATCATCGCCCCCCTGCGCCACTGTGACCGTTGGTGCACCCTCCCACCCACTGCTGCCCACCATGCCGCCCCGCCCGCCGCCAGGTGCCCAAGCGCCACTGCCCAGCTGGGGCCAGCCCATCGCGCAGGCGATGGCGCGCAGTGAGCCGCTGACCGCACTGACCCAGCGTTTGCGGGCTTCACAGGCGCGGCTGGACGCCGTGCTGCCGTTGCTGCCGGCGGCGATGCAGGCGCATGTCAAGGCCGGGCCCATCGACGAAGCCGGCTGGACGCTGCTGGTCAGCAACAACGCGGTGCTGGCCAAGCTGCGGCAAATGCTGCCGTCGCTGGAGGCCCATCTGCGTGCCCAGGGCCTGGCCGATCTGCCCTTGCGCCTGAAACTGCTCAGCGCTGGTTGACGCCGCGTGGGTATTGGTGCCGGCTATCCGAATCGAACGGATCACCTACCGCTTACAAGGCGGTTGCTCTACCAAATGAGCTAAGCCGGCACGGCTGAAAATTCTAGGCCAAGCCACAGCACACCGGCAACCGGCCGCGCTGCCGGCTTACTTGATGCGCTTGAGCGACGGGCGGCCGCCGGACGGCGGCGCTGCCGGTGGTGTGGGCTCGGTTGGCGGGCTGGCCGCCGTGGGCCGGGCCGGGGCCGCAGGGCCAGCCGACGCCTCGGGCTGGCCGGCCAGGCGCAAACCCACCCGGGCCGGCTCACCCGGTGCCGGTGCCGACGCAGCGGCATTGCCCCCGTTGGGCGCCGGGAACGCCATGCCCTGGCCGTTCTCGCGGGCGTAGATGGCCACCACATGGTCGATGGGCACAGCAATCTCACGCGACACGCCGCCAAACCGGGCCTTGAACTCGATGAAC
>JANMKO010000324.1:0-10738 GCA_031372085.1 Betaproteobacteria bacterium | reverse complement strand
CCCGGGCGGCCCACTGCACACCCGACGAAGCACCAGATTACCGAGCGGCCTGCGGCCCGTGAATCGTCCCCCCGCTTGCCTTGTTGTCGGCTGCGTCCTACGGCCTCAACCCATCTTCTGCGGCAGCGCGGTGACGATGCCCGGGAACAGCCAGATCAGCGCCACGCCTCAGTGCAAACAGCGGCGCTGCCGGGCTCAGGTGGCGCCCGCCGATCCACTCGGCCAGGTGGCGCGGCAGGCCGATGTCGCCCATCGTGAGGGTGAAAAACGACGCCCCGGCCAGGATCAGCACAATCATGCAATACAGCCGGGTGGCCGATGGTGGCGCAGCTGGCCGCACTGCTGCCCGAGACGGCGGCAAAAATGGTGCAGCCGATCACATTGGTGTGCAGCAGCCTGGCTGGGTTTTATCCAGCGCATCAAACGCCGCCTTCTTGACCAGCACCGCGATCTTGGGCAGCCAGGCCTGGGTGTCCATCCGGCATTTATTTGGGGGCTCAAAAGTCTTGCTGTCGTGGCCGGTAGAGCCCGACAACCTGTAGCTCTCGACCACACCGGTGGCCATCGCCTGGCTCAACTCGGCGGCTTGCACCTTGACAGGCTGGGCAAGTTGCTGGCGGCGTAGCCGGCGGGCAGATCCTATTGGATCTGGGTCTGGGCCTGGCCAGGCACCAGCGCAGCAGCCAGACAGGTGGTGTGGGATGAACCAGCGGATGGACACGGGGCGGCTGCGGCGGGTTTCCGCGATGGCAGAGAATAGCGGCAAGTGGCTTGCCGCTTGCTGTTTGGCTGCTGGGGTTTGTGCCGAGTGTTTTGCCCGCCGTTTCTCCATCGTCAATCCAAACACCTGCCACGGCGCCCGGCTTTGCAGACAACAGATACTGCGCCGTTAGCAAAATTGTTATTGAGGAAGTTGAGACTGTATCAAATGACCACCTGTTTTGACGTCTTCGAATGTTTTGTCAAGGCTGCGCAAGCCGGCATTTTTATCGAGTCTGAAAACGACAACGACAAGGAATTTCATTTCCAAAACTGGGTTGCCGCCCGGCTGTAGGCGTTGAAACTCGACTTTGATGATCCTGCACGCAACACTTACCCAGATTTCCGTCTGGTGCACGCGCCGGAGGGCTACGAAGTCAAAGGGCTCAAAAGCCCTGGCCGCATCATGAACTACGATTCGAACAGTCAGGTTCCATCAGGATCGCATCGCGGGCGCCAAATTTATTATGTCTTTGGGCTCTATCCAAAGAGTTTAGCACCTTACCCTAAAGCGGCCGATGGCCGGCGGCGCTATCCGCTGATGGACCTGGTAGTATGTCACGGCGATTTTTTGAATGCCGATCATGAGTACATTCACAAGAACAGGAATGTAAAAGGCTTTGGTAGTTACGGCGACATCATGATCAGAGACAGAAAGATGTATGTACCGCCCACCCCTTTTGCGCTAACCGCCGGAACGGGTGGTCTGCGCACGCTGATCGTGCCTGAACGATTAAAATCGCGGGATAAAAGATTTCAGAAAGTCGGCCAGCTCACTCGCATCGAAACCAGTACGCTGGTGGTCGGATACTCCTTCAACCTTAAAACAAACGAATTGCGACCCGAAACTATAAAAAATCCAAACGCTGGAAATGCCCATAACTTTCTCGCCTACCGTCTGAAAGGTGAGCCAGCGCACGCGGTAACAATGCGGCAATACGAGCCGCCCGACGATGCCGACGCCGACGAGGCCGAGGAGGCCAGCCCGGTATGAGCAATGGCACCGCGCTGGAGCGCGATTTCCCCATTGTCGAGGTGAGCCAGGTCGCCGAACAGGAAAGCTGGCGCAAAGAAATCAATCGCCCGCTCTACCATATACACAAGTGGTGGGCCACGAGGCTGGGATCGGTTTTCAGGGCGATCACGCTTGCCGCGCTCAGCCCACGCACGACCGATATCTGGGCGGATTTCTACAAGAAACACGATCTGGCTGACAAAATTGTGCTCGATCCATTCATGGGAAGTGGCACCACTTTGGGTGAGGCGCTGAAGCTTGGTGCCAAAGCGGTGGGTTGCGATATCAATCCGGTGAGCAGTTTTCTGGTCCGTCAGGCTTTCGCGCGCGTCTCGCAGGCCCAACTGGTGTCGGCGTTCAAGGCGCTGGAGAACGCGGTTGCGCCAGACATAAGGCACTATTATGAAACGCGCGATCCGATGACGGGTGAGAAGATCCCGGTGCTGTATTTCTTTTGGGTTAAAACACTGTTCACGCCTGGCGGCGAGCAGATCCCGTTATTTTCCAGATATGTATTTTCGCAAAACGCCTACCCTGGCAGGAAGCCAAAAGCCCAAATTGTTTGCGCACATTGTTGGCGTGTTTTTGAAAGTAGTTACGATGCAATCGATATCGCCTGCCCGCGTTGCGGCGGTCGGTTTAATCCGCAGGTCGGCCCAGTGACCGGGCAGTTTGTCCGTGACAAGGCCGGGGTGAGATACCGTGTAAAGAGCCTGTTGGCGGATGCGGCGCCCCCGAATCATCGGTTGTATGCCATCTTGGCCCTGAAGCCCGATGGCCAAAAAGTTTATCTGACGCCCAGCGTGGAAGACCTTGCGCTGTACGAAGATGCACGCCGCCGGCTTGATTTGGAAGACCTGCCATTGCCGACGATGTCGGTTCGTCCGGGGCACAATACCAACCAGGCGCTGGGTTACAACTACAAGCATTGGCGACAATTTTTCAATGATCGACAGCTTTTATGCCTGGGGTTGTTGCTGCGCGAGATCATGACAATCTCTGATCTGGCGGTGCAAGAGCAGATGCTCTGCCTGTTTTCAGGCATGCTGGAATTCAACAACCTGTTTTGCAGTTTCAAAGGCGAAGGTACCGGTGCTGTTCGGCATATGTTTTCAAATCACATTCTCAAACCAGAGCGCGCGCCGCTCGAGAACTCGGTTTGGGGCACGGGCAGCAGCAGCGGTACTTTCTGTACCCTTTTTGAGTCACGCCTGCTCCGGGCCAAGCGCTACCTCGATCAGCCATTTGAGCTTGCCATTGAATACGATCTGGTCGGTGACCGTGTGGGCACCAGCAAAATTTTGGCAAGCAATCCGATCAACGCCCGCGTGGTGTCGTCTTGGCATGATCTTCAAGGCAGTGGCGCTGCGGTGATGATCCTGAATGGCGACAGCGCTAAATTGCCTTTGCCAGATTCGTCAATCGACGCGGTGGTAACCGATCCTCCGTATTTTGACTTTGTACATTACAGCGAACTCAGTGACTTTTTCTTTGCCTGGCTTTCACCGGTGTTGAAGGCGCGATACCCCTGGTTTGACGGCCCTGACTCATCGTCCGACGGTGAGGTGCAGCACAAAAACCCTCTCGCGTTTGCGCGGCTTCTCGGGGCTGTCTTTACGGAATGCGCGCGCGTCCTCAAGCCCAACGGTGTTTTGGCATTCAGTTTTCATCATTCTCGCGCTGAGGGCTGGGCGGCCATCTATGAGGCCGTCAACTCGGCTGGTCTTTGTGTCGTGGCTGCCCATCCGGTACACGCCGAGTTGCGCGCGGCCAGCCCAAAATCGGCGGCAAAGTCGCCGATCAGTTTGGATGCGATCCTGGTCTGCAAAAAGCGGGTTGATCTGGCGGTATCGGATCGAGCAGGGTGGCCGGTCGTAGAGAATACAAGGATGCTGGCAGACCGGCTTGCGGCGGCAGGCATGCAGCTGTCTGACGGAGACCGATTTGTCATCGGCGCTTCGCAGTTGTTGATTGCGGCCGCGCAGGATGGGTTGACATTTCAAGCGGTTGAAGATCGGCTGAAAGGTTTGCGATGTCAATTTCTCGATCCAGTGCCGGGCCCTGAAGTTTTTGAGCCAGGCCGCTTGCGAGATACGGCTGTTCCTGCCCTGTTTTAGTATTTCTGCCACTCGATTAACTCATACTGCCTATTTTTTCAGGATACCTCGCATGCCGGGCAACCTTCCCAGAATTTCACCAAAATGGCAATTCTGGATCGACCGCGGCGGCACCTTCACCGACATCGTGGCCTGCCGGCCGGATGGCAGCCTGGGCACTGCCAAACTGCTCAGTGAAAACCCCGAGCAATACCCCGATGCGGCGGTGGAGGGCATGCGCCGCCTGCTGGGTTTGCCGCCCGGCGCGCTGATCACGCCCGACCGGGTGGCCTGCGTGAAGATGGGCACCACGGTGGCCACCAATGCGCTGCTGGAGCGCAAGGGCGACCGCACCGTGCTCGTCACCACGCTGGGTTTTCGTGATGCGCTGCGCATCGCCACCCAGGCCCGGCCGCGCTTGTTTGACCGCCACATCGTGCTGCCCGCGCTGCTGTATGAGCGGGTGGTGCAGGCCGACGAGCGGCTGGACGCCCAGGGCGCCGTGCTGCGGCCACTGGACGGCGCCGCGCTGCGGCGCGATTTGCAAGCCGCGTTTGATGCCGGCATCCGGGCCTGCGCCATCGTCTTTTTGCACGGCTGGCTGGCGCCGGCGCATGAGCTGGCAGCCGCGGCCATCGCCCGCCAGATCGGCTTTGGCCAGGTCAGCGTGTCGCACCAGGTCAGCCCGCTGATCAAGCTGGTGCCGCGCGGCGACACCACGGTGGTCGATGCCTACCTGAGCCCGATCCTGCGCCGCTACGTGGCGCAGGTGGCGGCGCAGATGCCGGGCGTGCCGCTGTACTTCATGCAAAGCTCGGGCGGGCTCACGTCGGCAGACCGCTTCCAGGGCAAGGACGCCATCTTGAGCGGCCCGGCCGGCGGCATCGTCGGCATGGTGCGCACCGGGCTGGCTGCCGGCCATGGCAAATTGATCGGTTTTGACATGGGTGGCACGTCCACCGATGTGTCGCACTACAGCGTGGCGGCCGACGGCAGCGCGGGTGAGTTTGAGCGCGCGTTCGACACCCAGGTGGCTGGCGTGCGGCTGCGCGCACCGATGATGAGCATCCACACCGTGGCTGCGGGTGGTGGCTCGATCATCACGTTTGACGGCGCCCGGCTGCGCGTCGGGCCCGAGTCGGCCGGCGCCAACCCGGGGCCGGCCGCCTACCGGCGCGGCGGCCCGTTGACAGTGACCGACGCCAATGTGCTGCTGGGCCGCGTCCAGCCCGATCACTTTCCGGCCGTGTTCGGGCCCGGGGCGGACCAGCCGCTGGACGGCGCGGTGGTGCGGGCGTTGTTTGACGCACTCGCGGCCCGCATCACTGCCGCCACCGGCCGGCCCAGCACGGCCGAGGGCGTGGCGGCCGGCGCGCTGCAGATCACCGTGGCCAGCATGGCCAATGCCATCAAGCGCATCTCGGTGGCGCGCGGCCATGATGTGACCGGCTACACCTTGCAGTGTTTTGGCGGTGCCGGCGGCCAGCACGCCTGCGCGGTGGCCGACGCACTGGGCATGCAAACCGTGCTGATCCATCCGCTGGCGGGGGTGTTGTCGGCCTACGGCATGGGCCTGGCCGACCAGACGGCGATGCGCGAGGCGTCCATCGAGCGCCCTCTGGACGCCGCCGGCCTGGCCTTTGCCCGCCAGCAACTGGCCACGCTGGGCCAGGCGGCCGAAGCCGAGGTGCTGGCCCAAGGCGTGGCCCGGCCGCAGATCCGCCGGGTTGAGCGCCTGCTGCTGCGCTACCAGGGCACCGACACCGCGCTGCCCGTGGCCCCGGCCGACAGCGCCGTGATGCAGGCGGCGTTTGAGGCCGCCTACCGCCAGCGCTTTGCCTTCGGCATGCCGGGCCGGGGCTTGGTGATCGATACCGCGTCGGTAGAGGCCATCGGCGCGTCGCAGCCGGCGCCTGACGGCCTGGCGCCCGGCGCGCCGCCGGATCAGCCCGACGAGCCCGACGAACTCGCCGAACTCGACGAACTCGACGAACTCGACGAACTCGACGAACCCGCCAACGTCAGCGTCCCGGCCACCCCGCCGCTGCACCCCCCGCCGCTGGCGCAGGTGCGCATGCACTGCGCGCCCGACGACGGCAGCGCCGCCGTCTGGCGCGATGCCGGCTTGCACCAGCGCCACACCCTGCCGGCCGGCGCCCGCATCGACGGCCCGGCGGTGATTGCCGAGCCCACCGCCACCACGGTGGTCGAGCCCGGTTGGGGCGCCAGCGTGGGGGCCGGCGGCGCGCTCACCTTGCGCCGGCTGCGGCCCCGGCCGGCGGCGTTGGCCATCGGCACGTCGGCCGATCCGGTGCTGCTGGAGGTGTTCAACAACCTGTTCATGAACATCGCCGAGCAGATGGGCCTGCGGCTGCAAAACACCGCGCACTCGGTCAACATCAAAGAGCGGCTGGATTTCTCGTGCGCGCTGTTCAGTGCCGGGGGAGAGCTGATCGCCAACGCGCCGCACATGCCGGTGCACCTGGGCTCGATGAGCGAATCGATCAAGACCGTGATCGCACGCAACCCGGCCATGCAGCCGGGTGATGTGTACGTGTTGAACGACCCGTACCACGGCGGCACCCACCTGCCCGATGTGACGGTGGTGACCCCCGTTTACTTGTCTGGCGACGCCGTCGCCCCGTGTGCCCCTTCCCCCTGCCAGGGGGAAGGCCGGGATGGGGGTTCTGACTTGGCAGTTGTCGCAGCCTCAACCCCCACCCTCCCCCTGCCAGGGGGAGGGCGCAAACCCAGTTTCTACGTCGCCTCGCGCGGCCACCATGCCGACATCGGCGGCATCACGCCCGGGTCGGTGCCGCCGTTCTCACGCAGCATCACCGAGGAGGGCGTGCTGATCGACAACCTGCTGCTGGTGCGCGGCGGCGTGCTGCACGAGGCTGAATTGCGCCAGTTGCTGGCCAGCGGCCCGTGGCCGGCGCGCAACCCCGACCAGACCGTGGCTGACCTGCGGGCGCAGATTGCCGCCAACGAGAAGGGCGTGCAAGAGCTGCGCGCGATGGTGGCGCAGTGGGGCGCCCGCACCGTGGCGGCCTACATGCAGCATGTGCAGGACAACGCCGAAGAGTCGGTGCGCCGGGTGATCAGCGCGCTGCAAGACGGCCACTTCACGTTGCCGATGGACAACGGCGCGCAGATCACCGTGACGGTGACGGTGCACGCCGCCCAGCGCCAGGCCACCATCGATTTCACCGGCACCAGCGCCCAACGGCCCGACAACTTCAACGCCCCGAAGGCGGTGACGATGGCCGCCGTGCTGTATGTTTTTCGCACCCTGGTGGACGACGACATCCCGCTCAACGCCGGCTGCCTGAAGCCGCTGCACATCATCGTGCCGGCCGGCTCGATGCTCAATCCGCAAGCGCCGGCCGCCGTGGTGGCCGGCAATGTCGAGACCTCGTCCTGCGTCACCAACGCGCTGTACGGCGCGCTGGGCGTGATGGCGGCCAGCCAATGCACGATGAACAACTTCACCTTCGGTGACGCCACGCACCAGTATTACGAGACGATTGCCGGCGGCTCGGGCGCCGGCCCGGGTTTTGACGGCACTGCCGTGGTGCAGACGCACATGACGAACAGCCGGCTGACCGACCCGGAGGTGCTGGAGACGCGCTTTGCGGTGCGGCTGGACAGCTTCGAGATCCGCCCCGGCTCGGGCGGCGCCGGCCGCTGGCACGGTGGTGACGGCGGCGTGCGGCGGGTGCGGTTTTTGCAGCCGATGACGGCCGCCATCCTCAGCAATGGCCGGCTGCACGGCGCGTTTGGGGGCACTGGCGGCGGCACTGGTGGCCAGCCGGGCTTGCCCGGGCGCAACAGCATCGAGCGTGCCGATGGCCGCATCGAGCCGCTGGCCTACATCGGCCAGGCCAAGATGCAGCCCGGTGATGTGCTGGTGATCGAGACGCCCGGCGGTGGCGGCTGGGGCCCGGCGCCGGCCTGACCGGCGGCCTCAATCGCGGTTGCGGTAGGTCTTCCAGCGGTCCAGTGCCACGCGCATCAGCGTTTGCTGCTGCTGAAACCGCTGGCACCTGCCGCAGGCCAGCCAGTGCAGGCGCAGCGACACCTGCTCTACCGGCCCCAGCGGGCGGTCCTGGCTTTGCAGCACCAGGCGGGTGACCTCCTGGCAAGTACGGCGGATCTTCATGGTGGGCGCGTGGCAGGTGGGGCCCGGCGGGCGGGCGCTTTACAACAAGGCACAAACCGGGTGCAGCACCGCTCAGGCGGTGGCGGCACGGCCGGCAAACCAGCGCAGTTGCAGGCACTCACGCAGCCGCAACCGGGCGCGGTGCAGCAGCACCCACAGGTTGGTCGATGTGATCTGCAATTCCTTGCAGATTTCGTCGGTGTCCAGGTCCAGCCATTCGCGCATCATGAACACGCGGCCCTGCGTGGCCGGCAATTGGTCGCAGCAGGCTTCCAGCACCTCGAAGAACTGGCGCTGGCCGCAGGCGGCCTCGGGGTCGCCCCAGTCTTGCGGGGCACTGCGCCAGTGGCCGGTGCTGTCAAACAGGGTTTCGTCCAGGTCGTCGCCGTCGTCGGTGGTCAGCACGGTGGCCTCGCGGGTGTGGCGGCGCAGTTGATCGACCACCTTGTGCTTGAGCACGCCCACCAGCCAGGTCTTGAGCTGCGACTGGCCGGCAAAGCTGCCGGGCTTCTCCAGCGCGGCCAGCAGGGTGTCGGACACCGCGTCCTCGGCCCAGGCGTCGTTGCGCAACTGGCTGCGCGCAAAGCGCATCAACTGCGGACGCAGCGCCTGCACCTGGGCGGCAAAACTGGCGGCGGTCTCAGGGGGCAGCATGGTGTTGGCGCGGCAGGGCTGGCAAATAGCCGCCTGCATGATGCCAGCCGGGGTGGGGCTGATCACGCCGCCAGACCGCAAAAAGCCCTGCCGGCAAGAAGCTGGCAGGGCTTGTGATCAAACCAGCGACCACAGGCAGGCGCCTGCGCCGCCGGTGCGGGGCGTCACGGGCGCACGGCGATCTCGTTCTTCACGCTCTTGACGCCGCCCACCTTCATCGTGATTTGCTCGGCGGTGGTCTTTTCTTTCATGTTCTTGGCAAAGCCCGACAGCATCACGGTGCCGTTCAGCGTCTCGACCTTGATGCTGGACGCGTCCACATCGGCGTTGTCGATGAACCGGCCCTTCACTGCGGTGGTGATGGCGGCGTCGTCCACATAGGCGCCTACCGATGATTGGCCGCGGGTGACGGCACAGCCGGTGGCGGTCAGCAGGGCGGCGGCCAGCATGGCGGCGGTGAGTGTGGTGCGGATGTTCATGGCAAATCTCCTGGGGGTTGAAAAAAGGGTTGAACCTGCCGGGGGTGCGATGGGCCCGGCCGCCCATGTCGGCGCTGCGCCAGGCCGTCAGTCGGCCAGCCAGTCGGTCAACTCTTCGGCGTGCGCTTGCTCGTCGCTCAGGATGTCTTCGAGCAGGCGGCGGGTGGTGCTGTCCTTGTCGCCGATCAGCGCAATGGTCTGGCTGTAAATCTCGATGGCCACGCGCTCGGCCACCAGATTGGCGCGAATCATGTCTTTCAGGCTGGTCGAGTCGTCGTAGCCCGCATGGCTGCGCCCGGTCAGTGAGTCGGGTGAAAAATCAGGCTCGCCGCCCAGTTGCACGATGCGCTGGGCCAGCCGGTCGGCATGGGCCAGTTCTTCATTGGCATGCACCAAGAACTCTTCGGCAATCTTCGGTGAGGCCAGCCCCTGGGCCGTGAAATGGTGGCGCCGGTAGCGCAGCACACACACCCACTCGGTGGCCAGTGAATCATTCAGCAGCTTGATGATGTCCTCACGCCAGGGGCCGTAGCTGGGGTTGACAGCGCCCTTGTCCAGGCTGCGCCGGGCGGCGTCGATGGCACCGGTGTCCAGCGCCATGCGGCCAGAGTCGGCCGACGCCGATTTGACGGGCGGGCTGAGGGCGGATCGGTCGGCCATGTGGTTGTCCTGGTCTGGGGTGGGGTGTCGTGATGGCGGGTGGGTGCCGTTGCAACCGCAGCCGGTAAAGCAATGTAGAAAAGCCAGCCCCGCCGCACCATCGGCGCCCGGCGCGTCGGTGTGTAGGACGCCGCCGCAGTGCACCGGCGCGCCGTCAACCCCGGGTGGCGGGCGTCAGCCCGGCTGGGCGGCGGTGGCCACGGCTGGGGCCACCGGCACCGGCGCATCGAGCAATGGCACGACAAACTGGCATTCGCCCACCAGGCCGGGCCAGGCCAGCGGCTCGCCGGGCAAGAGCACGCGCGTGCCGGCCGGCAGGCTGGCGCCCAACAGGGCCATCGTGGGTGCGCGCACCAGTGTGAAGCGCAACGTGCGGCCGTCGCGGCGCAACGACAGCTCGGCGCGCGGCCAGTGCGACGGCAGGCAGGGCTTGAACAGCAGGCTCTGCGCGCCCATTTGCAGGCCGAACATCGATTCGATCGCCGCCCGGTGCAGCCAGGCGGCCGCACCGGTGTACCAGCTCCAGCCGCCCCGGCCCACATACGGCGGCTGGCTGTAGACATCGCCCGCCATCACATACGGCTCGATGCCGTAGACGGGCCCGCGCACCGGGTGCTGGGCACGGTGCGCCGGGCTCAACCAGGTAAACGAGCGATAGGCCAGGTCGCCCGCCGCCGTGGCGCCGCCGGGCTGGGCCGGCGCGTCGGCGGGCTGTTGTGCAGGGCCTTGGCCCTGGCCCTGGGCCTGCGCCATCAGCGCCCAGATGCCGGCGTGCGAGTACTGGCCGCCGTTCTCCCGCACGCCGGGCGGGTAGGCCTGGATGTAGCCGGCGCTGGGCAGCGCTTGCTGCAATGGCGGGTCGAGCAGGCGGATCAGCCCGGCCTCATGGTCCATCAGATGGGCCTCGACCGAC
>JANMKO010000311.1:0-1559 GCA_031372085.1 Betaproteobacteria bacterium | reverse complement strand
GCAGCGGGCGTGCCGGCGGCGGTGAACAGGCCGTTCCAGGCCAGGGATTCAATTTGCGGATAGCCCGATTCGGCCAGCGTGGGCAGGTCTTTCAGGCTGTCGGGCCCGTCGCTGCGTTGGGCCGCGCTGCTGGCCAGCAGCCGCACCCTGCCCGATTTGACATGTGGCAGCAGGGCAGGCGCTGTCATGAAGGTGGCATCCGCCTCGCCCTGGGCGACGGCAAAGGCGGCCGGCGGTGAGCCGTTGAACGGCACGTGGGTGGCGGCAAAACCGGCCTCGGCCATCATCAGCGCCATCGTCAGATGGGCTGAGCTGCCAGGGCCCAGCGACGAATAATTGACTCGGCCGCCTTGCGCCCGGGCCCAATCGACAAACTCTTTGACGGTCTTGGCCGGCACATTGGCATTGACCGCCAGCACATTGGGCTGGGACGTGGTCATCACCACCGGCACCAGGTCTTTGGCCGGGTCGTAGGGCATCTTTTTGTACAAAAACGGCGCAAACGCGATCGGCCCGTTGAAGCCCAGCACCAGCGTGTGGCCGTCGGGCGCGGCCTTGGCCGCCACGTCCACGCCCAGCATGCCGCCCGCGCCGGGCTTGTTGTCCACCAACACCGGCTGGGCCCAGCGGTCTTTGAGCTTGTCGGCCAGCAGGCGGGCAATGATGTCCAGGCTGCTGCCGGCGGGTGCCGGCACGACGATCTTCACCGGGTGGCTGGGCCAGCTTTGAGCGATGGCGCTTTGCGCAATGACCGACTGGCCAAGCAGTACCAGCAGGCTGGCAGCAATCAGCAGGGGGCGGCGGCGCATGGCAGTCTCGTGCGGGTGGGCAGGGCTGCCATGCTAGCGGCGGCGGCGGCGGTGGCGTTGGCGGTGGCGGCGGTGGCGTTGGCGTTGGCCTGATGCTGGCCGTGGCGCTGGCTGACAGCGCCAAAACGGCGTCGCTACACTGGCCCGATGACAAGCCCAACCCCTCCGGCCATTGCCTTCATCGGCGGCGGCAATATGGCCAGTGCGCTGATCGGCGGGCTGATCCGGGCCGGCCGGGCGCCCGCTGCAATTTTGGTGATTGAGCCCGGTGAGGCGCAACGCGCCCGACTGGCTGCCGACTTTGGCGTGCAAACCGCCGCAGCGGCCGATGCCGCGCTGGGCGACGCGGCGCTGGTGGTGTGGGCCGTCAAGCCGCAAGTCTTCAACCAGGCTGCCGCGCCATGCGCCCAGCATGTGCGCGGCGCGCTGCACCTGAGCGTGATGGCCGGCATCCGCTGCGCCACCATCGCCCAGGCCATCGGCCTGGCGCCGGACCAGGCCCACACCGTGCGCAGCATGCCCAACACCCCCGCGCTGATCGGCCGCGGCATTGCCGGGCTGTTTGCCACGCCGGCCGTCAGCGCAGCCGAGCGGGCGCTGGTCGAACAGGTGCTGGCGCCCACCGGCCAGTTGCTGTGGGTGGCCGCCGAAGCCGATCTGGACGCGGTGACGGCGCTGTCGGGCTCGGGCCCGGCGTATGTGTTTTTGTTGCTGGAGGCGATGGTGGCCGCCGCCGCCGAGATGGGTTTG
>JANMKO010000276.1:0-2906 GCA_031372085.1 Betaproteobacteria bacterium | reverse complement strand
GGCCACGCCGGCCAGGGCCGCCGCAGCGCCCACCCCGGCTGCCGGCGCCAGGTTGGAATCTGAAAAATCGTTGAACTGGCCCGACGCGGGCAGCTCGGAGATGATGGATTGGCCGGTGACCGTGGGCGTCAGGTGGGTGTGCACGGTGTTGGCCTCGGTATCGCCGTGCAGGCTGTCCAGACCGATCAGGCCGTCGTCGGCGTCGCTGGCGGCCTGCAGCTCATCGAAGTTGGTTGGCGCACGCTCAGGCGCGCCGTCGCCGCCCGGCCGGCTCGTTTTGTGTCTGTCCAGCAAGCCCATCACATCCCCTTCATCGTCTAGCTTGCGGCCAGGGCAAGTGCCCGCAGCCCCCGCCTGTCATGGGCCGGTGACGGCCAGAAACTGCGGCAAACCCGCCAGTTCAGCGAGATCGATCTCTTGCCACACCCGGCCGGCGGCGTCCCGCCAGCGGGCCGGCGCAAAGGCCGGCCGCGCCGCATTGTCAGCGCAATCGTCCTCGCGCCGCAGGTCAGCGGCGTGACGCAATCCCTCCAGCCGGTCCACCAGCAGCGCGCCGTTGACCCCCAGCGCGGTGTTGAAAGCCACCAGCCGCGCCTGGGCCGGCACGGCCGCGCTGCGCAGGCCGAGAAACGCCGCCAGGTCGATCACCGTGCACACCCCGCCGCGCAGATTGACCACCCCGGCCAGCCAGGGCTGGGTGTGCGGCACCGGCACCAGCGCGCCCGGGCTGGAGATCTCACCCGCCTGGCGCAGCGCCAGCAGCAGGCCCTGGCCGGCGCAATCGACCGCCAGCCAGGATTGGCCGGGCTGCTCGGTGCGCACCTGCTGCATGCGCTCGGCCAGCCGGGTTTGCAGGTCGCGCAGGGCTTGCTTGTTGGCCATGGGTGGGGCGGGTCGTGGGCGGGGGGGGTGTGAGCGGGAGATCGCGCGGGCGGGCGCGGCCGCTCAATCAAACTTCTTGATCTTGGCGATCAGCTCATCGGCCTGCACCGGCTTGACGACGTAGTCGCGCGCGCCCTGGCGCATGCCCCAGACGCGGTCGGTCTCCTGGTTCTTGCTGGTGCAGATGATCACCGGCAGCCCGGCGTAGCGCGGGTCGCGGGTGATGGTGCGGGTGAGCTGGAAGCCGTTTTGCCCCGGCATCACCACGTCCATCAGGATCAGATCGGGTTTGTCTTCGGCCAGCCGCTTCAGTGCTTCGTCACCGCTCTCAGCCGTGCGCACCGAGTAGCCGCGCTTGAGCAGCAATTCGGACAACACGAACAACTCGGTCTTCGAGTCATCAACCAGCAAAATCTTGTGCACCGCCATGTTTTTTTCTCCCAGCCCGCCACCCACCCCAACCCACCACCTCACAGCCACCCGCGCGCGCAGCGGTTATCAGGGCTGCTTGCCGCCGACAGCGGGCCCATCGGCCGTGCCGCCGCCGGTGAACTGTTGCACAACCTGAAGCAACTGGTCTTTGGTGAAGGGCTTGGTGAGGTAGTCCTCCGAGCCCACCATGCGGCCGCGCGCCTTGTCGAACAAACCGTCTTTGGACGACAGCATGATCACCGGCACATGGGCAAAACGCGGGTTGCGCTTGATGATGGCGCAGGTCTGGTAGCCGTCGAGCCGGGGCATCAGGATGTCGCAGAAGATCAACTGCGGCGCGTGGTCATTGATCTTGGCCAGCGCATCGAAGCCGTCTTCGGCCAGCACCACCTCGTGGCCGCCCTGGCGCAAAAAAATCTCGGCACTGCGCCGGATGGTGTTGCTGTCGTCGATCACCAGCACTTTGGTGCCGGCAACGGGTGCTGCGGCTTGAGGATCTTGCACGTCAGCTCCTTGGCGGGTGGGATGAACCGGGGCCGGCGGCGTGGGCCTGACCACCGGCGGGCAGCGCCGTCAGAGCTGGACCATTTCAAAATCTTCTTTGCGGGCGCCGCACTCGGGGCAGGTCCAGTTCATCGACACATCGGCCCAGGCCGTGCCGGGTGCGATGCCGTGCTCGGCGTCGCCCGTGGCCTCGTCATAAATCCAACCGCAGATCAGACACATCCAGGTGCGAGCTTCGTTCACGTTATCGGCAGATCACTACAATGAAGCACGCATTGTAGCCATGCCGTTTTGGCCCCCGACCGGGCTGGACGTGGGCTGCAAGGGCTTGCTTGCGGATTTCTTGAGGTCGCTGGCGGCTTCGTTCAAGCACCGACAAAATCAATGGATTTTTCATGACCGCTAGCCCCCAACTCCCGCCAGACACGGCCGCCGCTGACGCTGGCGCTGACACCCAGCAGGACGCCCAGCAGGACGCCGCCGCACCCGCTTGCGTGATGAGCTTCAACGCCGCTGACCCGAGCGGCGCTGGCGGCCTGGCCGGTGATGTGTGCACGCTGGCGGCCATGGGCGCGCATGCGCTGCCGGTGACCACCAGCATCCTGTTGCGCGACACGGCCGAGATCTTCGACCACCACGCCATCGACGCCGACGTGGTGGCCGAGCAGGCCCGCACTGTGCTGGAAGACATCACCGTGGCCGGCTGGAAGGTGGGCTTTCTGGGCAGCGCCGAGGCCGTCAGCGCGGTGGCCGAGGTGCTGTCTGATTACCCCGACGTGCCGCTGGTGTCGTACCTGCCCAACCTGGGTTGGCTCGATGATGACCAGGCCCAGCCTTATCTTGAGGCGTTTCGAGAGCTGATCCTGCCGGCCACCGAGGTGCTGGTGGGCAACCACAAGACCCTCACCGATTTTTTGCTGCCCGACTGGGACAGCGAGCGCCCGGCGTCCGCGCGTGAGCTGGCGGTGGCCGCCGGTGAACACGGCACACGCTATGTGCTGGTCACCGGCATCATGCTGGCGGCCAAGGCCGGCAAGGCCGGCAGTGACCAGTTCATCGACAACGTGCTGGCGTCACCGCAAGGCGCG
>JANMKO010000273.1:0-2362 GCA_031372085.1 Betaproteobacteria bacterium | reverse complement strand
GCTGGCGTCCACCCGGCGCCGGCCGTACAGCTCCAGCGCCGCCACCAGTGAGCCGGGCGCGCCCGGTGCCGCGATGCAGCCACCGGACGGCAGGTGGCGCAGCAGGCGCTCAGCCAGCGGCCGGTTGCTGCGGGCGTAATCCAGCAGCGGCAGCCACAGCGTCATCAACAGCAGCCAGCACAGCGCCACGCCACCGGCCGGCAGCACCAGGCTCTTCCAGATCACCGGCCGGTGGCGCCGGGTGCGCCAGCGCACCAGCCCGCCCCAGGCCACGGTGGCCAGCAGCGCCAGCACCACTTCGGCCGGCGACAGCCGGTGCGCAAAGCCCGGCGCCAGCCGCAGCACGGTGGCCAGCGCGCCGGCCGGCACGCCGGTCTGCATCGCCAGGTAGAACACCCAGATCGTCAGCGCGCACAGCGTGAAGAAAAACACCGACAGCGCGTCGATGGCCGCCGTGCTGCCACGCTGCAAGGTGGGCAGCGCAAACGCCGCCAGCACCGCGATGCCCGGCACGCCCAGCATCAAGGCCCGGTCCGAGCCGTCCATCAGGGCGCACGACACCAGGGCCACCACCAAGCCCAGCAGCGGGATGGCCAGATGGCGCCGGCCCAACTGGCGGCGCCAGCACCACACCGTCCACAGCGCCAGCGGCCAGGCCGGCCACAAAAACCACAGCCACAAACGGCCCAGCGACGCGGCCTCGATCTGCGGCGCCACCCGCCAGGCCCACATGCCGGTGGCCCAGGCCAGCGCAGCGGCCAGCAGCGTGGCCACAGCCAGCCAGGGCAGCAGCTTTTTCAGGCCGTCGTCGCGGCTGCGCGCGCACACCACCACGCCGCCTGCACCCAGTGCCAGCGCCATCGCCGGTGCACCGCAGGCCGCCAGCACCGGCAAGGCCAGCAGCACGCCCACGCGGGCCGGCCAACGGCGCTGTGGTGCGGCGGCCAGCGCCCATTGCAGGCCGGCCACGGCGGCCAGTTGGGCCAGCTCGGGCGTCGTCTCGTGGCCCAGCTGCAACAAGCCCAGCGTGGCGATCAGCGCCAGCAGCGCGCCGTCGGCCACCGCCCGGGCGTAGTCCACCGGGTCGGCCTCGCCGCCAAAGGCCAGTGGCAGCGGCTGGGCGGCGTCGCTGCGCGCGAGGTTGAAGGTGGCATACCACACGGCCACCAGCGTGAATACCAGCAGCAGCGCAAAAGGCAGGCGCGCGGCCAACGCCGCGTCCAGCCAGGGCTGGGTGGCCTGGATGGCGGCAGCACCGATCCAGTGCGGCAGCAGCGCGGCGCCGGTGGGCACGCCGCCAAGTGCGGGCATCAACCAAGGCGCGCGGCCCTCGGCAATCGCCAGCATCTGGCCGAACGCCGTCAAGTCAGCGCCGCGCCACGGGTCGCGCCCCACCACGCCGGGCAGCACGTAGGCGGCGCAGAACAGCAGCAGCGCCAGCCTGGGCAGGCGCCGGGCGGCGGCCTGGGTGACCAGCGCAGGGTTGGGGGTGGGGCTGCTCACCGCAGAATCATAAAAGGCACGACGGCGGGCATAAA
This sequence comes from Betaproteobacteria bacterium, assembly GCA_031372085.1. GTDB lineage: Bacteria > Pseudomonadota > Gammaproteobacteria > Burkholderiales > Burkholderiaceae_C > Pseudaquabacterium. The sequence continues at coordinate 824 of JANMKO010000273.1, read as the reverse complement.
AAAAGGCAGCCTGGGCTGCCTTTGTTTTGGCTTGCTGCGGGGCTCAGACTGCCGCCGCCTTTTTGTTGATACCCAGGCTCGCAAACTTGTTGCGGAACTTCTCGACCCGGCCACCCAGGCTGTCGATGCTTTTTTGCGTGCCGGTATAAAACGGATGGGTTTCGCTCGTGGTTTCCAGCTTCACCAGCGGCAGATCACGGCCATCGTCCATCTTGACCATTTCTTTCGTGTTCACCGTCGAGCGGGTGACGAACTTGAAACCGTTCGACAAATCCACGAAGCACACGTCGCGGTAGTTGGGGTGAATGCCTGTCTTCATGGGAAACCCTTCAAAATTGTCCGCCTGCCGCCAACATGATGTCGGCTTTTTGACAGCAGCCACGCCGCACCATGCCACGCACTTGCCGCAAGCGCAAAACCCAAGATTGTAGCCGGGCTGGGCGGCTCAGCCGCCGCGCCGCATCATGTCAAAGAAGTCGAGGTTGTTCTTGCTCGCCTTCATCTTGTCGAGCATGAACTCCATCGCCTCGATCTCGTCCATGTTGTACAGCAGCTTGCGCAAGATCCAGGTTTTTTGCAGGATTTCGGGCTTGAGCAGCAACTCCTCGCGCCGGGTGCCGCTCTTGTTGATCAATATCGACGGATACACGCGCTTCTCAGCCATGCGCCGGTCCAGGTGGATCTCGCAGTTGCCGGTGCCTTTGAACTCTTCGTAGATCACCTCGTCCATGCGGCTGCCGGTGTCGATCAGCGCGGTGCCGATGATGGTCAGTGAGCCGCCTTCTTCGACATTGCGCGCCGCGCCAAAAAACCGCTTCGGGCGC
>JANMKO010000243.1:0-3485 GCA_031372085.1 Betaproteobacteria bacterium | reverse complement strand
CCAAAGCCGTGGCGGATGCCCATCGACAGCGTGACGATGGCGCCGCCGCAGATCAGCACCTGGGTCATCGACAGGGCGGGGGCGCGGGCGGCAGCAGTGACAGGGGTCGGCATGCCCGCACTGTAGTCAAACCGGCTGCCCGGCGCGGCCGCCGGGGCGCTGCGCTCAGGACAAGCCGCTGATGCGCCCGTCGGCGTCTACATCGATGTTCTGGGCGGCGGGCTGCGCTGGCAGGCCGGGCATCGTCATGATGTCACCGCAGACCATCACGATGAACTCGGCGCCCGCCGCCAGCCGCACCTCGCGGATGTTGAGCACATGGCCGCTGGGCGCGCCGCGCTGCTTGGCGTCGGTGGAAAACGAGTACTGGGTTTTGGCGATGCACACCGGGTAGTGGCCGTAGCCCTGGGCCTGCAGTGCGGCGATGCGGGCGCGGATGGGGGCGTCGGCAGTGATGCTGCTGGCGCCGTAAATCTTGGTGGCCACGGCCTGCACTTTTTGCCACAGCGTGTCGGCATCGTCGTAGACAAAGCGCAGCGGGCGTGGCGGGTGGCGGGCTTCGTCGCACAGATCGACCACGGCGCGGGCCAGGTCGGTGGCGCCGGCGCCGCCCTCGGCCCAATGCCGGGCCAGCACCACCTGCACGCCGTGGGCGGCAGCGCTGCGCGTCAGCAAGTCGATCTCGGCCGGCGTGTCTTCGGTGCGGTGGTTGATGGCCACCACACACGGCAGGCCGTAGTGCTGCTGCACGTTGTGCAGGTGGCGGTCCAGGTTGACCAGGCCTTTTTGCAAGGCGTCCAGGTTCTCGGTGGCCACGTCGTTGACGTCCACCCCGCCGTGGTATTTCAGTGCCCGCACGGTGGCCACCAGCACCACGGCAGCGGGCCGCAGGCCGGATTTGCGGCATTTGATGTCGATGAACTTCTCGGCCCCCAGATCGGCCCCAAAACCGGCCTCTGTAACCACGTAGTCGGCCAGCTTGAGGGCGGTGGCGGTGGCCAGCACCGAGTTGCAGCCGTGGGCGATGTTGGCAAACGGCCCGCCGTGCACCAGTGCCAGGTTGTTCTCCAGCGTCTGCACCACATTCGGCGCCAGCGCATCTTTCAGCAGCGCGGCCATCGCGCCCTGGGCTTGCAAGTCACGCGCATGGACCGGCTTCAAATCGGCGGTGTAGCCCACCACGATGCGCGCCAGCCGGTCTTTCAAGTCAGCCAGGCTGGTGGCCAGGCAGAAGATCGCCATCACCTCGGACGCCACCACGATGTCAAAGCCGTCTTCCCGCGGATGGCCATTCGCCGGGCCGCCCAGCCCGACCACGGCATGGCGCAGCGCCCGGTCGTTCATGTCCATCACCCGCTTCCAGGTGATGCGGCGCGGGTCGATGCCCAGCGCATTGCCGTGGTGGATGTGGTTGTCGATCAGCGCAGCCAGCAGGTTGTTGGCCAGCGCGATGGCCGAGAAATCGCCGGTGAAATGCAGGTTGATGTCTTCCATCGGCACCACCTGCGCCATGCCGCCGCCGGCCGCACCGCCCTTCATGCCAAACACCGGGCCCAGGCAGGGCTCTCGCAGGCAGATGATGGTGTCGCGGCCGATGCGGTTCAGCGCATCACCCAGGCCCACGGTGGTGGTGGTCTTGCCCTCACCGGCGGGCGTGGGCGAGATGGCGGTGACGAGGATCAGCTTGCCGTCGGGCCGGTCTTGCAGAGACGCCGCATAGGCCAGCGACAGCTTGGCCTTGTAGTGGCCGTGCGGTGACAAATGCGCGTCGGGGATGCTGTAGCGGGCTTGCGCCAGCTCGATGATGCGGCGCATGGGGGCGCTCTGGGCAATGTCGATGTCGCTGCGCACAGACGGGATCCTGATGGGGTTGAGATGATGTTTCAAATCATCGCATGGCAGGCTTGTGCCGGCCGTTGGGCCCGGGGCAACGCCCAGGCGGCTGCCCGCGCAGCCACCCTGGTCGGCCCGCAGCCCGGCGTGGCCCAGGCCCGGCTCAGGCCGGATGAAGCTGGTCGCGCAGCCAGCTTGCGGTGCGCAGCGCGCCGCCAAAGCTGTACAGGTGGATGCCCACCACATTGCACGACCGGCGGCTCTCGCTGTGGTGGGCCAGCGCCAGCAGTTGCTCTTTCGGGTCGGTGTGGGTGGCCAGGCCCACCATGCCCGCGCCCAGGTTGCGCATCGCCCGCAGCGACGCGCTGACGCCGCACAGTTGCGCAAAGCGCATCAGCGCGGGCAGGTCGGTGGGGCCGGCCATGCCCACGTACACCGGCACCTGCGGCGCGTGCAGCGCCAGATCGGCACAAAACGCGGTGATGCGGGTGGTGGAGAAACAAAACTGGGTGACCACATACGCGCCCATTTGCTGCTCACGGGCCAGCGCCAGCTTGTGTTGCAATGCCGCATCCAGCGCGGCCGCCGGGATGCGGGCATGGCCTTCGGGGTGGCCGGCCAGGCCCACCTCTTTGACGCCGGCCCGCGCCAGCAGGCCGTCTTGCAGCACCTGGGCGGCGTCGGCAAACGGCCCACGCGGCTGGGCTTCGTCGCCGGCGATCAGCATCACCCGGTGCGCGCCGTGTTCTTGCACGGCGGCGCGCACAAAATCGGCCAGCTCGGTGCGGCTGGCAAAGCGGCGTGCGGCGATGTGGGGCACCGGGTCAAGCCCGGCGTGGCGGATGGCGGCCACGGCGGCCAGGGTCTCGGCCAGCGGGCGTTTGGCCGGGGCGGGCACGTAGATGCAGGTGTTGACGGGCAGCGCGTCGGCCACGCGGCCGATGTCGGCGCGCTCTCGCGGGGCGATCTCGATCGACGCGTTGGCAATCAGCTCGGCCAGTGCCGAGGCCAGGCCGTCGGCGGGCGGGTGGGCGGCAACGGTGGTCATGCGCGCCGCCGCGACACCACAAACGACTCATCGTTGAACCACAGGCCGCCGTGCTTTTGAAGCACCGCCTGGGTGGCGGCCAGGTAGGCGCCGGTGCTCACCACGTCGTCCAGCAACTCGTCGGCAATCTGGTTGACGTAGATCGCCGCATTCCAGGCGGCAAACAAAGTGGACGTGCCCACCCGCTCGCCGATCTCGGATGGCAGGGTGTGCATCTGGTAGCGGAACTTGGCTTTGTCGTCGGGTGCTGCGGTCAGCAAAAAATCTCGTGCGGCGTGGCCCAGCTCGGTTTTCAGGGCCTGCAGCAGCGCGTGCCGGTTGACCAGAAACGGCGTTTCGTCGGGCCACAGCAGGCGCACGATCTCCAGCGCCGGGTCGTCGCCGCAAGACTGGATCACCACCATGCGCCCGCCCGGCGCCAGGCTGCGCGCCAGCGGCGCCAGGATGCGCTGGGCCTTGAGCCTGGCTGCCGTGCGCGCCCGCCACGGCTGCGACGCGACGATCAGGTCGTAGTGGCCCAGCGTCTGGCCCGGTTTGGGGATCACGCTGTCCAGCAAGAACTGGTGGTCTTCCCGGTACACCACCAGCACCGTGGGTCGGGCGT
>JANMKO010000172.1:0-1747 GCA_031372085.1 Betaproteobacteria bacterium | reverse complement strand
CCCCGGCCGCTGCTGCGGCGGGCGCAAGGCCCGCTGCTCGATGGCCAGGCCCTGCAACTGCTGGCCGGCCCTGAGCGGCTGGAGTCAGGCTGGTGGGACGCCCAAGGCCCGGCCCTGCGTGATTACTTCATTGCCCAGGCGGCCAGCGGTGCGCTGGTGTGGGTTTATCGCCAGCGCGTGCCCGCCGGTGCGGCCGGCCCGGCCTGGTATTTGCACGGCCTGTTCGGGTAAGGGTATCGCAGGGGGGCAGCAGCGCGGGCCGCACGGTCAACCGGATGGACAGCGTTGCGGGCGCCGCCTTGCGCTGCCGGGCCCAGGCCCCGACGCAGCCAAATACCTTGTCTGATTTTTCTCGCTGGGCGCGGTTCGGCAGGTCGCGCGGGCACGGTTGGGCGAGGCACGCGGGGGTTCACCCGGGATGTCGCGCTCGGCTATTGCCGGCTGTCAACGGCGGCCGATCAGCAGCCCGATCACCAGGCCGATGCCGGCGGCCGTGCCCACTGCCGTCCACGGGTTCTCGCGCACATAGTCGTCGGCGGCATGGCCGGCGGCGCGGGCCCGGACCAGCGCCGCTTCTTGCAATTGCAGCAAGTTGTCTTTGGCTTGCTGCAAACGCAAGGTGATGCGGCTGCGCGCTTCGATGGCGCTGTCGCTCACCTCGCCGGCGGTGCTGCGCAGCAGGTCTTCGGCATCGGCAATGACGGCCCGCAGGTCGGTCATCAAACGGTTTTTCTGGGCGGTGGTCTCGTCGGACATGGCAGGCTCCTTGGTGGATGAGAAGGGGACCGAACAGGCTACCAAGTATTGACCAGCGCCGGTTGAGATCGGTCAAGACCCGGCTGAGTTTGCGGCGGTCGTTGGGATCTACCGGCACCGTCCTCAATCGGTCATCGTGCGCGCCTTGATGCGCTTGCCCTTCACCGTGCCCTGGTTCAGCGCGGCCAGCGCGGGGCCGGCAATCTCACGCGCCACCGCCACATAGGTTGAAAACTCATTCACATTGATCTTGCCGATCAACGCGGCGGCAAAACCGGCGCTGCCGGTGAGTGCGCCCAGCACGTCGCCGGGGCGGATTTTCTCTTTGCGTCCGCCCAGGATCTGCAAGGTCACCATCGGTGCGCGCAGCGGGCCACTGCCGGTGGGCAGCAGCTCGGCCAGCGCATGAAACTCACCGCTGCGGCCCTGCATCTCGTCGATGCGGCCCACCCGGCCCATCTCGTCCAGGCTGGCCAGGCTCAAAGCCCAGCCCTGGGCGTCGGCCCGGCCGGTGCGGCCCACGCGGTGGGTGTGCAGCTCGGCCTCGGGCGTGATGTCCACATTGATCACGGCCGCCAAGTCGGCGATGTCCAGGCCGCGCGCGGCCACGTCGGTGGCCACCAGCACCGGGCAGCTGCGGTTGGCAAATTGCACCAGCACCTGGTCACGCTCACGCTGCTCAAGATCACCGTGCAGCGCCAGTGCGTCAATGCCCTCGGCCTGAAGCACCGCCACCAGCTCGCGGCAGCGCGCCTTGGTATTGCAAAACGCCAGCGTGGTGGCCGGCCGGTAGTGGTTCAGCAGCCGGGCCACCGCCGGCAGCCGCTGGTCTTCGGTCACCTCATAAAAACGCTGGCGGATCTGCTGGGTGCTGGGCTGGGCGCTGAGCTTGACTTCGCGTGGGTTGCGCAAGAACTTGCGGCTGATCTGGGCGATGGCCTCGGGGTAGGTGGCCGAGAACAGCAGCGTCTGGCGGTTTTTGGGGCACTGC
>JANMKO010000231.1:0-2580 GCA_031372085.1 Betaproteobacteria bacterium | reverse complement strand
ATCCAGCGCGCTGGTGATGCCGCTGACCAGCAGCGCCATCGCCGCTGCCCGGTCACCCGGCAACTGCGGGTTGAAGCGGGCCATGAACAGCGCCACCAGCGCGCCGGCAATGGGCGGGTGGCTGGCCAGCGCCTGCTGGATGTAGGCGGGGCTGAAGGTGGACGTGGCCTGCTTCATGTAGCGCGCATAGGCGCGCAGCACGCCCACGCCGCGCCAGTCCAGCCCGGCCAGCAGCACCAGCTGGTTGAAGTCGTCGCTCTCGTTGTCGCCGTGCCAGGTGTGGGCCACGGTGTCTTGAAACCGGGCGCGCAGCCCGTCCACATCGATCTCGTCGTGCCCCGGCACGCGCAGGCCAAAGTCGTCCAGCCACAGCTCGGTGGCCGGCGTGCCGGCCACGCCCGCACGCTTGACTTCATACGGCCGCTCTTCAAGCACCTGCACGCCCATGTGCTCCAGCATCGGCAGGGTTTGCGACAGCGGTGACAGCTGGCCGGCCCGCACCAGCTTGAAGCGCAGCCGGCCGGGCAACGCCTCCAGCGGCGCATACAAGCTCATCGCCAGCGCGTCCGGCCCGGCCAGCGACTCCATCAGCTCGATGTCGCGCACGGCCACCGCCGGGCTGTGCTCGTCGCGGTAGCCGGCGGCAAAACCGGCGGCGTAGCGCTCATACAGCGCATTGCCGCGCTCCTCACCGCAGTGCGCCAGCAGGGCCTCGCGCAGCTCGTCCTCCCAGCGCCGGGCCATGCGCACCAGGCGGCGCTCCAGCGCCGGCACATCCACCTGCGGCGCGGCAGCACCCGCGCTGCGCACGACGATCAGCACCCGGGCCAGCGGTGAATCAGAGAACTGCACCGAGAACTCGGACGACACGCCGCCCAGCGCGTCAGTCAGCAGCGCCTGCATGCGGGCGCGCAGGTCGGTGTTGTAGTTTTCACGCGGCACGTAGACCAGGCACGAGGTGAAGCGGCCAAACGCATCGCGGCGCAAGAACAGCCGGGTGCGCTGGCGCTCACCCAGCCGCAAGATGCCCATGGCGGTGGGGAACAGATCGTCCACTTCGATCTGGAACAGCTCATCACGCGGGTACTGGTCGATGATCGTGACCAGTGCTTTGGCGGCATGGCTTTTGGGCAGCAAGCCGGCGCGCGCCACCAGCGCGGCCACCTTGCGCCGCAGCAGCGGGATGTCGGCCGGGTTGGCGTTGTAGGCGGTGGAGGTGTACAGGCCCAAAAACCGCCGCTCGCCCAGCACCTGGCCGCCGGCATCAAAGCGCTTGACGCCGATGTAGTCCAGATAGCCCGGCCGGTGCACCGTGGACCGGGCATTGGATTTGTTCAGCACCAGCACCCGGGCGTCGCGGGCGCGGGCCCGCACGCTGGCGGGCAGGGCGGCAAACGAGGCCGATTCAGGCGTGGCGTCGGCACCGGTGCGCAAGATGCCCAGGCCCGAGCCGGCCACCACGCGCAGCGCGTCCCCGCCGTCTTGCTGCACCAGGTCGTAGTCGCGGTGGCCCAGCAGGGTGAAGTTGTCTTGCGCCAGCCAGTCGAGAAAGGCCAGGTCCTCAGTCAGATCGTCGGCCGCCACCGGCGCGCCGGTCTGGCGCAGCAGGGCAGCGGTGTCGGTGACGGCGCGGCGCATCGGCTGCCAATCCTCCACCGCCGCGCGCACGTCGGCCAGCGTGCGTTGCAGGCCGGCGTGCAGCTCGGCCAGGCGGGCCGGGTCGGTGCGGCGATCGACCTCGACATGGATCAGTGATTCAAACCGACCTTCCGGCTCATCACGCTGGCGCGCCAGGCCGGTGAGGCGGTGCTGGGCATCGCGGCGCAGCTTCATCACCGGGTGGATGATCAGGTGCAGCGTCAAACCTTGCCGGTTGACTTCCATCGTGATCGAGTCCACCAGAAACGGCATGTCGTCATTGACGATCTCGATCACCGTGTGGGTGGATTGCCAGCCGTGCTCGTCCAGCCGGGGGTTGTAGACCCGCAGCTTGGCCGGGCCGCCTGAGAAGGTGCGGGCAAAGTGCCAGTGCGACAGCGCCGCGCCGTACAAGTCAGCCGGCGTGCGCTCGGCCAGGTCATCGGGCGCCACCTGGCCGTAGTACTGGCGGGTAAATTCAGCCGCGTCGCCGGCCTGGTCGGGCGGCAGCTTGGCAAGGATGCGGTCCACCAGCTGATCGATCAGCGCACGTGAGCCGGCGTCGCTGGGCTCACCGTCTGGCGGCGTGAGGGCTGGGTTCATGGCGGTCTCCGGTGCTGGCCCCGGCCGGCTGCCTGGCCTGGCGCGCGGTCTGGCGGGGCCCTTTTTTTTGAGGGACCGGCCAGTATCGCGCCGTCAGTGCCCGGCCACCACCACCGGCACCGCCATCGCCGGCGGCGTGTTGCGGCTGCGGCCGCAGCGCACCAGGCCGTCGATCATCACCATGCCGATGCCAGGGATGTCACCGAGCTGGACGCTGTGCAGCAAGGTGCGGCCGGCCGTGTGCTGGGCGCGGTCCATGAACACGAAGTCGGCATCGCGCCCCACCTCAACCCGCCCGCTGTTCAGCCGCCGGATGCGCGCGGTGTTGCCGGTGGCAAA
>JANMKO010000219.1:0-2975 GCA_031372085.1 Betaproteobacteria bacterium | reverse complement strand
TGCCTTGCGCGATGCCTTGCGCGATCACCAGATCGACGATGGCCGGCGTCAGGCCGTAGCCGTGCACCGCCCGATCAGGCACCACATAGCCTAAGCGGGCGGGCGCGGCGCCCAGCATCACCAGGCCGCGCAGTGCCACGGCACAGGCGGTGGCGCCGTCGCAGTCGTAGTCGGCCACGATGCAGATGGGCTGGCCGGCGGCAATCGCATCGGCCAGCAGCACGGCGGCCTCGGCCGTGCCTTTGAGCGTGGCCGGCGCCAGCAGCCGGGCCAGGCCATCGTCCAGCTCGTCGGCGCTGCGCACGCCGCGCGCGGCAAACAGCCGGGCCAGCAGCGGGTGCACGCCAGCCTGCTCCAGCGCAAAGGCGATGCGCGGCGGCACGTCGCGGGCGGCCAGGGTGGGGCCGGTCACAGCTTGTCCAGAAACTGGTGGAAGGACGGCCGCTGCCAGCCGGCAACGATTTTTTGCCACCAGCCCTGCGCCTGGTGGGCAAAGGTCTGGGCCTGGCGCTCACCGCACAGCGTGAGCCTTGCGCCGGGGCCGGCGCGCAGCAGGGCGGCGATGGGGCCGGCGTCCAGCGCGCGCCAGGCGTCGCACCAGGCGGCCCAGTCTTCGGCCAGCGCGGGCGCGCGCAGCCGGTCATCCACTTGCAGCTCAGCGGCCGGCGCGCGCGCGGCTGCGGCCAGGGTCGGTTGCGCCGGCAGCCGGCCGCAGCCACTGAGCCAGAACGAGTTGACGGTGGGCAGGCCAGCCGCGTCGCGCCGGTCGTTCACGGCATGGGTGTACAGCAGCATCTGCACCTCGTTTTGCAGCCGCCGCACCAGGCGTGCTGCGCTTCGATCAGGCAGCCAGGGTGTCACTTTGCGGCCGATCACCCGGTCGAGCCCGGCGGTGGCCATGGCGTTGAACTGCGGGTGCGTGGCCAGCCATTGCAGCGGCGCGGCCCAATGCAGGGTGAAGCCCTCGGTGTCGAACAGCGGGCGCACGATGGCCAGCAGCTCACGCGACGCTGGCTCGTCCAGCTGCAAGGTGGCCGGGTCGGTCAGGCTGATCTGCTCACTGCCGGCATGCAGGTGCACGGGGGTGAGCAGGCCCCAGGCGGCCTGGCCATCTGCCGCACCCGGCAGGCCCAGCGCGGCGGCCCGCTGCGCGGCAAACGGCAGCGCGGCGTGCGACAGATCGATGCCGTCGCCGGCCCAACCCCAGGCCCGGGCCAGCGCCTGCTCATGCGGCGGGTTCAGGCTGAGCTCGTCGCGGCCCAGCAGCGGGCCGGGTTGCAGGCCGGCCAGCAGGCGCGCCAGCCCCGGCAGCACAAGGGTTTGCTGGGCCAGCCGGCCGGCCTCAGACACGGTGCTGGCAAAGGGGACGATGAGATGCATGGGGGTTGGATTATCCCGGTGCGGCGGTTGCCAGACCTGCCGCGCGAGCAGTGGCCGCAGCGCGGCGGCAGCGGCTGGCGGCGCGGCGAGCCGGCGTAATATTTTTGTAGAATGACGGTAATACCAGGAGCCAGACCATGAACGTGCTCACCCTGAAGCTGCCCGATGATCTGCACGCGGCCTTGAAAGAAGCCAGTCGCCAGCGGGGCCTGTCGAAATCGGCCGTGGTGCGCGAGGCGCTGGCCCAATCGCTGCTGGCGCAGGGCGTTGCGGCCAGCGCCGCTGAGCGTTGGGTGGCACAGTGGCAAGGCCGCTTGACGTTGCCAGCCGCAAGCGAGGCTGACGCCACTGACCCCCGGTTGGCCCACCTGGTGGCCAAACATGTGCGTTGACATGCGCAGGGCCGGCGGGCAGCCACCGCCGTTTGGCAGTCCATGCGCCTGCTGATCGACATCAATGTGTTGCTGGACGTGGCGCTGCAGCGCCCTGGCGCGCCGGCATCCGCGCAAGTGCTGGCGCAGTGTGGGCGCCAGCACGAGGCCTGGCTGGCGTGGCATTCAGTGGCCACCCTGGCCTACCTCATCGAGCGCCAACTGTCGGCGATCTCGGCCCGCGACTTCATCCGCAGCCTGCTGGCCTGGGCCGAGGTGGCCAAGACCGGTCGGCCCGACGCCCTGACGGCGCTTGATTTGCCGATGGCCGACTTTGAAGACGCGCTTCAAGCCGCAGCCGCGATGGCCTGCGGCGCGTCAATCATCGTCACCCGAAACGAGCGTGATTTCATCGCATCACCGGTGCCGGCACTGACACCCGACGCCTTTTTGCAGCGCTATCCGCTGGCCAAGCCGACGCAGCCTTCGTGACAGGCCATCTGCCGGGCGGCCACGCCGGGGCCGGGCCGGCCGATCCAGACCCCGCTGCTACCATCCCACCCCCATGAATTGGCCCTATGAATGGCAGATCGGCTGGCGCTACACCCGGGCCGGGCGCGCCGGCCGGCGCAACGGCTTCATCTCGTTCATCTCGCTGGTGTCGATGCTGGGCATCGCGCTGGGCGTGGCGGCGCTGATCATCGTGCTGAGCGTGATGAACGGCTTCCAGAAAGAGGTGACCGACCGCATGCTCAGTGTGGTGGCGCACATCGAGGTGCTGGACAGCCAGGGCAACGCACTGGCCGACTGGCGCGCCACCGCCGCCCAGGCCCGGCAAAACCCGGCCGTGCTGGCAGCCGCGCCCTTCATCGCCAGCCAGTCGCTGATCGCGCGCGGCGATGAGATGCGCGGCGCGGTGGTGCGCGGCATCGACCCGGCGCTGGAGGCCGGCGTCACCCCGCTGGCCGCCCAGTTGCGCGACGGCGTGCTGGCCCAATTGCAGCCCGGCGCCTGGCAGATCGTGCTGGGGGCTGAGCTGGCGCGCCAGTTGCGCGTGCGGGTGGGCGACAGCGTGACGCTGGTGGCCCCGGGCGGCCAGATCACCCCGGCCGGCACCGTGCCCCGGCTGAAGAGTTTTACCGTGGCCGGCACCTTCGAGGCCGGGCATTACGAGTACGACAGCGGCCTGGCGCTGATCCACCTGGATGACGCCGCCCGGCTGTA
>JANMKO010000202.1:0-2240 GCA_031372085.1 Betaproteobacteria bacterium | reverse complement strand
GCGCCCAGCTTGTCGGCCAGCGGCGTGAGCACATCGTTGAACTTCTCGCTGCTGCCCATGGCCCGGCCGCCCGAGACGATGATCTTGGCCGCCGTCAACTCGGGCCGGTCCAGCTTGGCGATCTCGCTGCCCATAAAACGGCTGGCGGGTGACGCGGCCAGCGTTGCCAGCGCCTCCACCGCCGCACTGCCACCGCTGGCGGCCGCCGCATCAAAGCCAGTGGTGCGCACGGTGATCACCTTCACGCTGTCACCGCTTTGCACCGTGGCGATGGCGTTGCCGGCGTAGATCGGCCGCTCAAAAGTGTCGGCGCTGATAACCCGGGTGGCGTCGCTGATCTGGCCCACGTCCAACAGCGCGGCCACACGCGGCGCCACGTTTTTGCCGGCGGCCGTGGCCGGGAACAGGATGTGGCTGTAACTGGCCGCCAGCGCCACGATCTGTGCCGCCATGTTCTCGGCCAGGCCGTGCGCCAGGCCGTCAGCATCGGCATGCAGCACCTTGGCCACGCCGGCAATCTGCGCGGCGGCGGCGGCGGCAGCGGCGGCGTTGTGGCCGGCCACCAGCACATGCACCTCGCCGCCGCCAAACTTGCCAATTTCCAACGCCGCCGTCACGGTGTTGAGCGTGGCGCCTTTGACAGCCGCGTTGTTGTGTTCAGCAATCACCAGAGCAGCCATCTCAGATCACCTTCGCTTCGTTTTTGAGTTTGTCCACCAGCGTGGCCACATCGGCCACCTTGATGCCGGCGCCGCGCTTGGGCGGCTCACTGACCTTCAAGGTCTTGATGCGCGAGGCCACATCCACGCCCAGATCGGCCGGCTTGAAAACCTCCAGCGTCTTCTTCTTGGCCTTCATGATGTTGGGCAGCGTGACGTAGCGTGGCTCGTTCAAGCGCAGGTCGGTGGTGATCACCGCAGGCAGGCTCAGCCGCAGCGTCTCCAGCCCGCCGTCCACCTCACGCACCACCTGCACCTGGCCGTCGGCCACCTCCACCTTGTTGGCAAAAGTGGCTTGCGGCAGGCCGGCGAGTGCGGCCAGCATCTGCCCGGTCTGGTTGTTGTCGTCGTCAATCGCCTGCTTGCCCAGGATCACCAGGCCGGGCTGCTCTTTGTCGATCAGCGCCTTGAGCAGTTTGGCCACCGCCAGCGGCTGCAGATCTTCGGTGGATTCGACCAGGATGGCGCGGTCGGCGCCGATGGCCATCGCGGTGCGCAGCGTCTCCTGGCATTGGGTGACGCCGCAAGACACCGCGATCACCTCGGTGGCCACGCCCTTCTCGCGCAGCCGCACCGCCTCTTCGATGGCGATCTCGTCAAACGGGTTCATGCTCATCTTGACGTTGGCAATGTCCACCCCGCTGCCATCGGACTTGACACGCACCTTGACGTTGTAGTCCACCACACGCTTAACGGCTACCAATACCTTCATGTCGAACGGCTCCTGGGTGGGTTGGATGGGGGCTTGTGCAGCCTGCCCAAGAATTCTAAGCGGCGGGCTAACACGGGGCATGGCAGAAAATAGAACGGTCGTTCTATTTTTTGCCAGAGCGCGCACGCCGGGGCATCACGCCGAGGCCGGGCCGCTGGGTAGACTGCACGCCCGATGCCCGACTTGAGCCCACCGCCACCGCACATCGGCGTATTTGACTCCGGCATTGGCGGGCTGTCGGTGCTGCGAGCGCTGCGGCGCCAGTGGCCGCAGGCGCGCTGCACTTACATCGCCGACGCCCGCTTCACGCCCTGGGGCGACCGGCCCGCCGCCTGGGTGGTGGCGCGTTGCCTGCAGTTGACCGAGCACCTGCTGGCCGATGGGGTTGATCTGGTGCTGGTGGCCTGCAACACCGCGTCCACCCAGGCCATCAGCGTGCTGCGCCAGCGCTGGCCGGGCCGACCCTTTGTCGGCGTTGAGCCGGGCATCAAACCGGCGGCCGCCGCCAGCCGCAACGGCCGGGTGGCCGTGCTGGCCACCACCGGCACGCTGCAAAGCCCCCGGCTGGCGCAGCTGGTGGCCAGCCATGCCGGCAGCGCGGTGCTGCTGCACCTGCCCTGCCCGGGCCTGGCCCGGGCCATCGAGCAGGCTGGCACGGATGAGGCCAACTTGCATCAGCAGCTGGACCAGATTGCCGCCAAGCTGCTGGCGGCGGATGTAGACACCGTCGTGTTGGGCTGCACCCACTACCCGTTGGTGGCGCAGGCGTTGCAGGCCCGGTTGGGGCCGAGCGTGCTGCTGGTGGACAC
>JANMKO010000199.1:0-3271 GCA_031372085.1 Betaproteobacteria bacterium | reverse complement strand
CAGCGGCTCGGCCGCTTGCGCCAGATACGCCACGGTGAACACCGCCGCCTGCGGCTGCCCGCGCTCAGCGCCGATGCCGCCAGCCAGCACCGGCACAAAGGCGGCCCGCACCTGGTAATCAAGCCGCTGGCCGCTGGCCAGCGTGACGGCCGCACTGGCCAGCACCGGCGGGCGCGCCAGCAACTGGTCTACCTGCTCACGCTGGCGTTTGGCGGCGTCGGGGTCAGCGGGTTTGTCGGTGGTGGCAAGGTCGCTCATCGGGGTGTCATCGGTTGCAGGATGGATCGGATTGAGCCCCTTCCCCCTGCCAGGGGGAAGGCTGGGATGGGGGTGAAAGGTTGCCGTCTTGCCACCGCTGAACCCCCACCCCAACCCTCCCCCTGTCAGGGGGAGGGGGCCAGAAACTGCGCATAGCGGGCCAGGTCCACATTGCCGCCCGAGACGATCACGCCCACCCGGGCGCCGCGCAGATCAACCACGCCCTCCAGCAGCGCGGCCGCAGCCAGGCAGCCGGTGGGCTCAACCACCTGCTTCATGCGCTCGGCAAAAAACCGCATCGTGCGGATCAACTGCGCATCGCTGACGGTGACGATGCGCTGCACCAGCGCCTGGATCACCGGAAAGGTGAGCACGCCGCTGGCCTGGGTTTGTGCGCCGTCGGCAATCGTCTGCGGCACGTCGATGTGGACGATGCGGCCGGCGGCCAGGCTTTGCTGGGTGTCGTTGCCGGCCTCGGGCTCAACCCCGATCACGGCGATGTCGGGCAGGCGGTGTTTGGCCGCCACCGCGCAGCCCGAGATCAGCCCGCCCCCGCCCACGCACACCAGCAGCGCGTCCAGCGGGCCCACCTCGTTGATCAACTCCAGCGCGGCCGTGCCCTGGCCGGCCATGACGTGGGGGTGGTCAAACGGCGGGATCAGTGTCAAACCGCGCTCGGCGGCGATGCGCTGGCCGATGGCGGCCCGGTCTTCGGTGTAGCGGTGGTACAGCAGCACCTCACTGCCGGGCTGGCCTTGCTGGTAGGCCCGGGTGGCGGCCAGCTTGGTGGGCGGCGCATCGTGCGGCATCACGATCACGCTGGGCAGGCCCAGCAGCCGGGCCGACAGGGCGATGGCCTGGGCATGGTTGCCCGAGCTGAAGGCCAGCACCCCGGCGCGCCGCTGCTCCGGCGTGAACTGGGCCAGCGCGTTGTAGGCGCCGCGAAACTTGAAAGCCCCGACCCGCTGCAAATGCTCGGCCTTGAAAAACACCCGGGCGCCGCAGCGCTGGTCGGCGGTGTGTGAGCGCAGCACCGGCGTGCGATGTGCCACACCTTGCAGCCGCTGCGCAGCAGCACTGATGTCTGAGAATTGCAGGGCGAGTGCGGTCATGCCGACAAGCATAACGAGGCCGCTCTCTCAGGCGCCCGGGGCCCGGTGGTCCGGGGCGCTGCAACTGGCCGGTTTTTTGCCCACTGCTCGCGCGCTCGGCCCACCCGGACCGGCCTACGCTGGCCCGCACGTCAAGCCTTTTGTGAAAACGCACCATGCCCCTCGTCACTGCCCCTGTTGACATCTTGTCTGCCCGGGCGCATGCGCCCGAGCTGCTGGAGTTTGTCGATTTCAAATGGCTGATGGCCGGCGAGGGCCACCGGGTGGATCTGGACCGCCTGCAGCGTGAGCCGGCCTACAGCCGGGGCTGCCTGGCGGTGGCGGGCGGATCCACCTCGGCCACGCTGCGCCGGGCGGCCGACCGGCTGGCCCGGGCGCTGGCAGTGGGCAACCTGGCGCCGCGCTGACAAGGCCGGCGCCGCTCAGCGGCGGAGTGACTCCAGCAGCAGCCGGGCCATCAACAGCGGCCGTCGGTAGGCGCTGCGCGGCTTGAGAAGGTGCTGCACCTCGACCACCAGTTTGTGCACATCCGGCCGGCGCGCGGCCAGGCGTTGCATCGCCAAGCCCAGCCGCAGCATGCGGGCGAAGTCGGGTGGGCGTGTGCCGGTGGTCTGGGCAAAGATGAAGTCCGGCAGCGCTGCCATCGCCCAAGGGGTTTCAAGCATCGGCCCCAGCGCCGCGAAAAAGGTTTCCGGCAAATCGGCCAGCCCATCGCCGCCGCAGCGTGCGCGCGCCAGCAGCCGGCTGAGCAACAGCGCCTGCTGCGCCGCAACGCTCATGCCCTGACCGTAGACCGGGTTGAAGGTGCAGATCGCGTCGCCAATGGGCAGCAGGCCGCGCGGAAAATCGGCCACGCGGTCAAAGTGTCGCCAGCGGCTTTGTGGAAAGGCAAATCGGTGGATCTCGCCGACCCGGCGCGCACCGGCAATCGCGTCATGGATGGTCGATGTGCGCAGGTGTCGCGCAAAGTCAAGAAAGCCGTGCTCGTCACCCGGCGGCTTGTCGTTGCCGCGGCCGCCCAGGCTCAGCACCCAGCGTCGGCCCTCCTGGGGCAACAGCAGCGCGCCCCGGCTGCTCTGCGGTGCCTGCGGAAACGTCATCACGCCCTGCCACGGCTGATGCGCGCCGGGCGGTATCTCGTAAGTCGCGCTGGCGTAGCCGATGTCCACGCCGATGGTGGTCTGCGGCGGTGCTGCGCGACCGGTGGCCTGCAGCAAATCCATCGTCAAACTGCCGCGTCCCGACGCGTCGATGACCAGGTCGGCACGCAGATCGTGCGTCTGACCGCCCGCAGCCTCACAGCGCACACCGGTGGCGCTGGCGCCATCGGCCGTGAACTGGATGGATTTGACCCGGCACGCCGATTGCAGCCGCACCGTGGGCAAGCGCTCCACCCGCGCCCGCAGCACGAACTCGATCAACGGGCGCGAAGCCGCCAACGTCAGCACGCCCAGATCGCGCGCCGGGTAGGGGTCGAAGCCCGGCCGCTCGACACGCACGTCCAGGCTGCCGTTCAACGGCAGTGCGCCAGCGCGAAGCAAATCCGGCCCGATGCCCGGGAACAACTCGGCCATGGCCTGCAAGCCACCCGCCAGCAGCCCGTGAACGTGGTGCGCCTGGGGTGTTCCGGCGCGCGGGGCCGGCGCCGCCGGCAGCGTGTCGCGCTCCAGCACGATGACCTGATCGAAGTGGCCGGCCAACGCGCCTGCGGCCGTCAGGCCAGCGATGCCGGCGCCGATCACCACCGCCCGGCTGCCGGTGGCAAGGTGCTGTGGGCTCATGGCAGGCTGGACACGGCAACGATCACACGCCCACTACGCCAGGCGGGTGCCGGCGGCGCTGCACCACTGGATCGCCGGCAAGGGCCGGGGTTGGCCCCGGGGAGACTCAGCCGCGTGGCC